>RFLC01000104.1 GCA_003694055.1 Candidatus Pacearchaeota archaeon
GTCAATTGCAAGAGCTGTTAAAATAACCAAGTTCATACTCTCGGAAATTGCGCGCAAAATCCAAACCCTTCTCACGCGAGTTGCCAAGTTCATCAAATCCAAGTGGGGAGCAATTTGGCAAACTCTAAAGAACCTTGCTGGGAAGGTTGGGCGAAGAAAAAAGGAGAAGGAAGAAAAAGAAAAGAGCGAGGAGAAAAACGCATAACCTCCTGCATGCCAAGAAGAGTTGGTTAACCCAATTGTATATACACCCGTATATACGCAATCAAAACAAAGCTGACGAATTTTTAAAACGCAGCACTCGGAAGTGAAAGCGCGCGCTCGAAACGCGCTCACAAAACAACTTCAAAAGTGTTAAGCAAAAATGCAAGTATTCCAACAAATCAAAAAAGTGGCACAACTAGCGCGAACGTCTCAGCTTTCTCTTGCGCTTTTCTTTCCTCAAGCGCTTCCGCTGCCACTTCCATCTCATCTGGCCGATTTTCTTCCACCTTCTTGAGCTTCTCTTCATGAGCGAATGAGAAAAAAACCATTTAAAAATATTCGCATCTTCTCGAACAACCAACTCGCGCGGCGCATAACCACATTTCTCTTTCAAGCCAGCTTGCCAACTCCAAAACTTTTTAAATGAAATTTGTACCACTCAAAAAATAAGAATTTCTCGCGGACAATTTTTTCCGTCGATAAAAACTTTGGTATAGAAATCTTTAAATAGTTGCCGCGCGGATTAATAGAAAATCACAATAAATTGTGTCAAAATCAAGCAAGGGCACAATATATTGGGGTCAACATGAAATGCCCCTACTGCGCGCACGAAGATACAAAAGTCGTGGACAAGCGTGATTTCGGAGACATCACGCGTCGCAGGAGGGAATGCAAGAAATGCGGCAAACGCTTCAGCACAAGGGAGAGTGTAGAGCGCGCTGAGTTGCGCGTCGTGAAAAAAGACGGCAGCATAGAGGCATTTGACCACGAAAAATTGAAAAGAGGTGTGATGAAAGCCTGTGAAAAAAGGCCTGTGGGAATAGAAAAGATAGAAAAAATGCTCATGAGAATCGAGGACAGGCTAAGGAAAAAGGGAAAAGAGGTGCGCTCTGCCTACATCGGCGAGCTTGTCTCGCGAGAGCTGAAAAAACTCGACAAAGTGGCTTACATCAGGTTCGCATCAGTTTACAGAGAGTTCGGCACCCTAGATGATTTCAAGGAAGAGATAAAAAAGCTAACCGCAAGGAGCTAAAATGGAAAAGAAGAAAGAAAACGGAGCTGAGAACTTCCCCGAATGAAAGAAGCGCGAAACAAGCGTGCGCGGAAGTTACGCGAACGGCGAACTATTCAAA
>RFLC01000105.1 GCA_003694055.1 Candidatus Pacearchaeota archaeon
AGATATAGCTGATCTCATATATATAACTTTTTTGATTTAATTGCCCTTAATTCTTGTTCTTTACGTGTCGCTTCGCTCATTTGATAGAACGCTCAAAAAATTACTTTGATTTTTTCGGCTTCACTTCGCTCACTCCGGCCACGTTACACTTTCGCTAACGCTCAGGGAAAACCAACAACAATTCTCTCAACTTCACAAACATTTATACATGTCAAATTCCTTTTTATTCAATGGAAATTTATTTTAAACCGAAAACCCGCGCAGGATGGGTATCAGTCTGGCTGGCAGTTTCTTTTTTCGCGTTTTTAGGAGTTTTCATTATTTTTATAATGCTTGGGGAACGCGGCGGGCAAACTTTTTTCAGCAACCTGAAGCTTGCCATCCCTGCGCTCGCAGCAGCAACCTCTGCAATCTTGTCGTTTTTAATTGCCATAACCAGCATCTTGAAAAAAGAGCGCTCAATAGTAGTGTTCTTGTCAGGCACCATAGGACTTTTAGTTTTAATCTGGGTTTTAAACGAAATACTATTCCCTCATTAAATTAAATCCTCAAAATAATCAAATTAGTGTAGCCGTGCTTTTTCTTTTCAACAATCCCTCTTTGCTCAAGGTTTGCCACAACTCTTGATACTTTCACTTTGCTCAGCTCTGTAAAAGTTTGCAGCTTATTCTGCTCTATTTCATTTCTCTCAATAAGAACTTGCATAACTTTCCTCTCATCCTTAGGAAGAATTTTCAAAATCTTCTTCAACTGCTGCTTGTTAATTTTTTCTTCAAAAAGATAAACTATCAAACCACCGACAACTAAAGACAAAATAGCTGTGCCGTAAAGAAAAGCCGGATATTGAAAATAAAGTCCATGCATATGGCTTGCATGATAAACTGAAAAAGTTGTGATAATCACACCTAGCAAAGCAACCATCCCTCCTGCAATCAATAATTTATTTTTTGAAATTTCCATTTGAAACAAAGGAAAAAAGAAAAATAAAAATGTTTGTTTAGTTTGGATGATGCTTCTTGTGAAGTTCCCACGCTGCATCGCTCAGCTCTGCAGGCTTCTCAGTTGGGAAATTTCCTGAAGCCATCCACTCGTGCATTATCTGAAAGTCTCTCATTGAGATTTCGTTGTTTTTCACAAGCTCGTGCATCGGGCACTCAAAGTCCAATGTCTCGTGGTATTTCTCAGCAGCTTCAAAGTCGCCTCTCATCATCGCAGAGTGCATTGCTTCAAACTTGTCAGCGCCAAGCATTCTCTTGTGTAACTCATAAGCGCTGTAGTAGCTGCTCGCTCCAACGAAAGCCACTCCCAAGATAAGCAAGCCGAATGCAACGCCAATTATCGCTTTCTTGCTAACTTCCATTTGACACCTCCTTGCATTTCATAGGTATCATAAGTTGAAACAAAACAATAATTTTTCTGAAACCAAATTAAAAGAGGTGTTTGCTAGGATTATTTTTTGTTAAGAAGCCAAGCAATAAAGATAAGTGCAAGTCCGAGAATGAAAATGCCAGAAGTGCGAACTGGAGAGAAGCCAATTACTGCGCCGGTTAAACTGGCAGCTGAGAGAAGAACAAGGAGCGCTCCGATAGCGAACACCCAAACCGCTGCCTTGCTAGCCAGCCCTTCAAGCCCTTTCCTAATGTAGCTCGACCTGCTATCAATGCGATATCCCATCTCGCGCAAAATTTCCTCGCGCTGATGCTCGCTAAGCAATCCATCGTCGCGCATTGCGTCAATCACTCCAAGGTATTTCTGGTACTGAGCCAGCTCCTCTGCCACAGCGCCCATCAGGGATCTCGTGGAAATCTTGCCATCGTGAGCAAGGTCTTGTATGCCATGTTTCATAATCCTATAAATCTCTCCCTTTGACATGCCTTGCTCTTTCATTAAACCATATGCCTCAATGGCTTTTTCAGAACCAAGAACTCCCAAAACAGCCTCTCTAGAACCCGGGTCAACATCTTTAACGATGTCCTCAACAACTTTTTGGTAATCGTTGGGAATTTCCCGCTCTCTCATGCTAAACTTAGGAATAACTTGTTTAAATATTTATGCTAGACGCGCGATGAGTTATTTTAAACTGCGCGAGTTATGGGAGGAAAAGTGAGGGCTTGCAGCGGCTTGCGCGCAGCGCGCTTCGGCTCGACCTTGCAAACTTACTTTAAGCTTGTAGAAAAATTTATTACGCTCTTTCCAAAATCACTTCACTTTCCCACGCTCCAAAAATTGCTTGAAGCTTCTTGCTTTTTGCTCAATAATCAATCCCCTTTCTTGCAAGAATTCCAGAGTCGTAAGGATGCTTGAGCTTTCTAATCTCAGTGACAAGCTCTGCTTTTGCAAAAACTTTCTCGAGAGGCACGTGAGAGCCGGTGAGGATTAACTCCTTTTCATCTGGTTTTTTATCAATCAGCTCAAGCACATCTTCCTCTGTTAAAAGCCCGAGTTGAACTGCGTAAAGAATTTCGTCGGCAATAACAACATCGAAATTTTTTGTGAGCGCATTTGCAACATGCTCAAGAGCTTTTTTCACTTCGCGCAAATCCTCCTGCCTTGCCTCTGCGCCCTTTTTCGTCACCCACTCGCCAGAGCCGAACCTTGCCCAACTGAAGTTGGAAAACTTAGCTAGCGCTTTAATCTCTCCTGGAATGTCATCCACGCTAGACGCTCCTTTTTTCATGAACTGCACGAGATGCACGCGCAGGCCGTTGCCGCAAGCGCGCAAAGCAGTGCCTAGCGCAGCTGTGGTCTTGCCGCGCCCGTTTCCCCAAAACACCTGCACAATTCCTCTCTTCAATTTTCCCCCAGCAAATGCTCCCTCTTGCTCGCGAAACTCGCTCATTTCACTCTCCATCTTGCCACACTCCCGCAATTCTCACACACCACGCTCTTAAAACCTTTTCTCACCCTTACCTTTCCTCGCAACCTTGCAAAACACTTCTTGCAAAACAACTTCCGCCGCTCGCCGAGCTTTATGTTAAACCTCATCGCAAGCCTCTTTATCTTCTTCGCCTCTCTAGGTTCCCAATCTGAGCGAGAGAAAAACTCCTCGATTCTCTTCTCTGCCTCTCTCCTAACTTTTTCTTTCGCGCGCATAAAGCAAAGGCAACAACTTTATATAATTAATTTACTATCTCGTTGAGAGGTGTGCATGCTTGCAAGGGTTAAGAGAGGGCAAGTTGGAATTTGGGTAATGCTTGGAGTTATCTTGGTAGCGTCGTTAGCGTTGTTGTTTTTCATCCAGCGAAAGCCGAGAGTGGATGTGCAGCAGCCTCAATTGCCTAGCGCAGATGTTGAGTCGTTTGTCAAGGGATGCGTTGAAAGCGCTCTCAGCGACGCGCTGAAAGTCATCCTCCCCCAAGGGGGTTTTTTCAATCCGCAGCCATTTGTGACTTTCAACGGCTACAAAGTTCAATACCTGTGCAAGAACCGAAACTATTTCTCAATCCGGGAATTGAATTATGCGTGCCAACAGCAAGTTCCTCCGTTCGTGCCTGCAATAGAAGCGCAGCTCTCAACATTCCTCCAACCAAGAATGCTAGACTGCTATAACGAGATGAAAAGCGAGTTCCGTTCGCTTGGGAGCGAGGTGGAGTTTGACCAGTCAACAGCGCCAGAGGTAAGCGTGGACCTTAGGCATGGAAAGATTGTGACTAAAGTGAAGAAGCAGGTCAAAGTGACGAAGCAAGGAGAGACGCGCACTTTTGAAGAGGTTAGCGTTGAAACTCCAAGCCCGGTTTTTGATATGGCATTCGTTGCAGAGAGCGTGCTCCAGCGCCAGTTCGCGCTTTATGCAGGAGCAACTGACCTTGGCTATGACCTGATAAATTACCGGCGAACAAACAAACTGCTTGTCACTCCATACCGAATCAGCGACGGAACAGTTGTTTACAAAATTGAGGATGTGCCTAGCAAGCAGTTCATGTATGTCGCGTTCCGCGGAGCGGTTTTGCCGCACGGCATGGCAGTCCCGTAAAATGAAATCGCGAAAGATAGAGGGAAGGGTGAGTGAAGGTGAAAGGCGAGCAGAGCTAACTAGGTTTATTGGAATGTTTGAGATAGCGTTGATTGTGCTTGGCATGGTCGCGTTTGCTCACTCAGTTGGAAGTGTTTTCTCTCTTTCAAACCCGCCGAAAGATGAGAAATTGGAGAGGAGTTACGAGCAGGCGCTGGAGAAAATTATGGAAAAGAAGAGCGAGGAGGTGAGGGTTAAGATAGCAAGGGTTCTTGAGATTTTGCTTGGCAGGAATTTCGCGAGCGCGCAAACGCCTGGCAGTTCGCAGGAGAGGCAAAACGCAATCCGCGCGCTAGCAGAGCAGTACGGGGTGAGTGCTGGAGAAGCAAGCGTAATGCTTGACGCAATGCTTTCAAACGGCGTGCTCTCGCCCTCTGACTTGGGCAACAGCGAAGCAGTACTGAGCGCAGCAGACAGGTTTGGTCAGAGCTTGGCAGAGAACCTTGAAAGCAACGGCCAACGCGGCACAGACATTGGGCAGGTAGTGACAAACACTCTGCGCTCAGGTTCTAGCAACGGCATATTCCCGCCGATAAAGAGTTTTGATAAGAACGATGCGCAGGAGGCGTTTGACTCAACAATCGGAGGCATTAAGACATGCGTCAAGACAAAGGACGGAGAAACCTGCCAAGAGATGACAGCAAATGACTGCGATTCGCTTTGCGACGGGGAGTGCCTCGACGGAGGGCTTTCACAACAGCCAGCTGATTCGCCGTGCAAGCTTGGATGGTGCGTTGACAGCGAGAATGGAGCGTGCATGCCAGCAACTCCGCAGATTTTATGCGACGAGCAGGTTAGAGGGGAGTTCCACTCCAGTGCGTCGAGCGTGCCGCCGTTCTGCGCGCGCGGGTGCTGCATGGCGAGCAACCAACCGATGTTCATCTCGCAGCGCGAGTGTGAGAACTTTGCTGAAGCAAACGGAATGATTTTCGGCGAGACAGTTACCTTTGATCCATCAATCACAACTGAAACCGAGTGCCTTGCGCTAGCAGGCTCAGAAACCGAGGGTGCGTGCGTTGCAAAGTTCGAACCAGATGGGCAGCGCGACTGCACGCGCATGACCCAAACAGACTGCCAAGCGCTTGGCTCGGACTGGGAATTCCACCCAAACAAGCTCTGCTCTTCTCCTGAACTAGGAACGCGATGCGAGAGGCAAACCAACGTAAGTTGCGTTGATGGTTACGACGAGGTTTACTGGCTAGACAGCTGCGGGAACAGAGAGAACATTTTCGAGGGCAAGAGCGAGGGCGCAAAGGAAAGCGCATGGAACAACGGGGAGATAAAGC
>RFLC01000106.1 GCA_003694055.1 Candidatus Pacearchaeota archaeon
GCATCGACAGCGCGTGCTCACAACCCGGCTTGCTGAGGAGAATCATCGAGTTTCTAAAGAGCTTGTTTGGGTTTGGTAGCTAGCCATGCTTTTGAGAATACTCTGGATGTGGCAATATTTTTATACGCAGAAAACGCTTTAATTTCATGCCATTCAAACTTTCGCCTTCCTCGCTAAGCTTGTTCAACGAGTGCCCGCGCTGTTTTTGGCTGAGTTTGCACGGCGTTTGGAAGAGGCCGGAGGGAATTTTTTCATCCCTGCCTGCTGGAATGGACCGCATACTCAAAAGGCATTTTGACAATTTCCGCGACAATAACCTACTTCCGCCAGAGCTGCAGAAAGAAAAAGAATGTCGGGGCATGTCGCTCTTCCCAGACAAGGAGCTTTTAACAAAATGGAGAAACAACAGGCAAGGCTTGAGTTGGCAGGATTCAGATGGCAACATTCTTCGCGGCGCGATAGACAACTTATTAGTTCACAAAAATAAATTAGTTGTTTTGGATTACAAAACGCGCGGTTACGAGCTCAAGGAAAACACGCACGAGCATTACCAACTCCAGCTCGATGTTTACAATTTCCTGCTGAGAAAAAACGGCTATCCGACGGAAAATTTTGCATTTTTGCTTTTTTATGTGCCTTCAGAAGTTCGCTCGGACGGGGCAGTTGTGTTCAAGACAACTCTCAAGAAAATGCAGGTTGATGCGAGAAGGGCTGAGAAAGTTTGGCAGGCAGCTCTGCGTTTCCTTGCAGGAGAGTGCCCGCGCGAGGTTTGTGAGTGGTGCGAGCGCGTTTGAGGTTGCGCGTCCGCTTGTAGCTTCAAGCAGTTTTTGTGTGTGGCAAACTTTTTATATGGTCGAGAGTGTTAGGTTTTATGGAAGAGATTGCGAACGTCAGAGGGTTTAAGGATTTTTTGCCACCTGATTCTTTGAAGAGGAACAAGGTCAAGGCGATTGTTGAGCGCTGGTTCAAGCTGTTCGGCTTTCAGCCAATAGAGACGCCGGTGATTGAGTTTGCGCACCTTGCCAAGACAACTGACGACGAGGCGGTTTCAGACATGTACCGCTTGCGCGACAAAAAGGGCAGAGAGCTCGCGTTGAGGTATGAGTTCACTTTCCAGCTTGCGAGGATATTCAAGCAAAACCCGAACATCAAACTACCGTTCAAGCGCTACCAAATCGGCGAGGTGTTTAGGGACGATCCTGCTAGCAGCACGCGGTTTAGGCAGTTCACTCAGTGCGATGCTGATATTGTCGGAGATGCAAAGCTGACAGCAGATGCAGAGTGCCTTGCGCTTTTCGTTTCCATTCTGAAAGAGCTTGGAGTGAAGCCGCGCGTGGTTGTGAATAATGTGAACCTCTTGCGTTCGATAATTTCAAGTGTGCAGATTGAAAATGTGCAAGGAGTGATGAGGGAGCTGGACAAACTTGACAAGCTTTCAGTTGACGAAGTTAAAGTCAATCTGAGAAAGTATGCAAGCACTAGCCAGATTGTCACGCTCTTTAAACTTCTCGAGAAAGACCTCAAGTTTTTGCGTTCCAATGCATTTGAAGGGAGCGAAGAGGTTGAGGAGTTGATAGAGAGTTGCGAGTTTTACAAGTTCAAGCCAGAGTTTTCTCCTGTTTTGGCAAGGGGTTTGAGTTATTACACCGGCAGCGTGTTCGAGATACGCGCGCCTTTTGAAGGCAAGGAAGTGACAATCGCAGGCGGCGGAAGGTACGACGACAGCGTTGGAAAATACATCAATAGAAAAATACCAGCAGTTGGGATTTCTTTTGGGTTGGAGCGGCTGGCTCTTGTCGCGAATGTCTCGCCACAACAGATTCCGCAGGTTTTGATTATCTCAATAAGTCAGGAGAAGCCGTCGGTAGAGCTTGCGATGAAGTTGCGCAAAAATGGGGTGTCGTGCAGCGTGAGTTTTGAAAAGCCATCAAAAGCGTTGGAGTATGCGAACTCGCTCAACATTCCAGTTGCAGTTTTCGTCGGCGAGGAGGAGGTGGGAAAGAAGAAGTTCAAATACAAAGACTTGAGCACAGGGAGCGAGAAACTGGTTTCACTAGACCAACTTCTGAAAATTGTGAAAAAACACAAGTTAAGCGAGGGCTAAGGTGCGAGCATTTGAAAAGAAAACTCCCTAGCTTTGTGGCGTTGGTTTGATGCGCTCTCGCAAGCGATTTCTTTTTGAGTTGAGTTTCTCGTGTTGCGCTTCAATTGATGTGGGGATGTATATACGCGCGTATATACGAAATCATGCGCAAGCAAGGGCTCTGTGTTAAATCGCAGCGCGCCGCTTAGCTCAGCGAAACGCAAGTCCACGCGGATGATTTTAAAAACTCTGCTAGCGTTTGAAATTCATGGCAAAAATATCTGCAGGAAGTTACGACCTGAACAAATGGCTTCACGGAGGTTATGAACTCGGGGTTGTGAGCGTGATTTACGGACCAGCTGGCACAGGAAAAACAAACTTCTGCGTTCTCGCGAGCATTAGCCAAGCAAAAAAAGGGAACAAGGTTATTTACGTGGACACTGAGGGAGGGTTTAGCGTCGAGAGGGTTAAACAAATTGCTGAGAGCGACACAGAGAGAGTGCTAAAGAACATTTTGTTGCTAAAGCCGACAAACTTTAGCGAGCAGACCAAGGACATCGCAAAACTTAACAAGCACTTAAAGAGCGAGTCTCAGTTGATTGTTGTGGACAGCATGACCACGCTCTACCGCTTGGAGTTTGGCATTGCGCGCGATAAGGGGGAGAAGGAGATTCACAAGGTAACAACCCGCTTGGTTGAGCAGATGCAAAA
>RFLC01000107.1 GCA_003694055.1 Candidatus Pacearchaeota archaeon
GCTATGTTGAGCGCTACCTCGAAACCTGTGTCCAACGCGTTTTTGAGTTTTTCTTTCAACTCTTTTTGCAAAGAAACAAGGTCTTTTGATGTGTCCACGCGCAAAACTTCGAAGTTTTCCTCACCCTCAAACTTTTCATTTGCTGACTTAACTAAAATGACTTTCTCCCATTCTCCTCTCGAAATAACTGCTTTTATTTGCCCCCAACTTTCTCTGTCCTTGCCGACGAAAACAACAAGTTCCATGGAGTTAGATAATCATTAGGTTTAAAATAATTGCTGTTTATTTGATAGAATGGTGAAAGAACTGCCATTGAGCGAGATTAATCTCAGAAGGTATGAGAAGCCGTATTTATCGTCGAAGAGAGAGTTAGCTAGAAAGGTCTGTTTATCGTTGGGTCTGCTTCAACCTGGCGACTCTCGCGATGTGGTTGTTGATGTTTTAATTGTTCTGGATGATCTGAGGAAAAAGCGAGAATGGGTTGGTGTAGGTGAGTTGAGAGAGAAGGTAAGGGCTATAAGGGAACAGCACTCGTTGGAAACTAAAGGGCTAGCAGAGTCTAACATCCGACGCCAACTAAAAAGATTGCGAGAGATGATGGTTGTTGACAAGCAAGGCAATCAATATCGCTTGGCAGAGTTCATGCCGCTATCTGAAATTTTCAAGGAAAGGATTGAGAGTTTTCTCTTGCCTAAGATTGTTGAGAGAGTTAAGGAGTACTTGAAAGAGTTTGATGAAAGTGATACGCTTAAATGAGATATAAAGAGGGTTAGCGCCACCTCCTGAATTAAAATTCTAGTTGTTCGTTAGGAGAGTTTTTCATCAAGCAAGAGCACCATTTTCTGCTCTGCTAATCGCGCAAAGCAGAACGCTTTAGAGAGAAGCTTTCAAGAGAATAGAACTGTGTATATACATATGTATATACGTAAGATTTGAGTTTCTAAACCAAAGAGAATTGCTGTTTGAAATCAAGTGGAAAAATTAACGGCAACGTGAAAAGATTTAAATATTAGTCAAGCGATGTTTGTGTGGAGATGAGATGGCTTGCGTAAATAACCTTTTGCGTTTTGTGAATGCTAGCACAGAAATATTTAAATCTAAGCGGTTCTGCGCGCTTTCATGTTTTGCTCATCAAAAATTGAAAGGAGGTTTGAAGTGAATGGCTTTAGACTTTGCAAAAGAAGCAATTGAGAACGCCGAGAAGTACAGCATCAATTTCGACGAACTTCGCGCTGGGAAGGCAAACATCAAAGTCATTGGCGTCGGCGGAGCAGGTTGCAACACTGTTACATGGTTGTTCAACAAAGGTATCAATGGAGCAACTGTTTATGGAGTCAACACCGATGCACTGCACTTGAGCATTACAAAAGCCGACGAGAAGATTCTAATTGGAAGAGAGTTGACGCGCGGTTTAGGTTGCGGCGGACACCCTGGAAGGGGAAGAGAAGCTGCGAAAGAATCGCTAGCTGAACTCAAGAAAGCTGCCGGGGGAGCAGACATGGTTTTTGTCTTGCTTGGGCTTGGCGGCGGAACTGGAACAGGCGCAGCGCCAGTGGTAGCGCAACTCGCAAAGGAAAGCGGAGCAGTTGTTATCGTTGTCGCGACAATGCCTTTCGAGTGCGAAAAGGTCAGGCAAGAGAAAGCAGAGTTCGGTTTGCAGGAGTTGACTGAGGTAGCAGACACAATAATCTTGATTGACAACAACAAGCTAGTGGACATTGCAGGCCAATTGCCGATGGAACAAGCATTTGCAGTAGCGAACGAGCTGGTCAGCACAATGATTAAGGGTATAGTTGAAACTATCACCCTTCCGTCATTGATTAATCTAGACTACGCTGACGTGTCTGCAATTATGAAGAACGGCGATGTTGCGGTGATTGGCGTGGGCGAGTCAGATGCGAGCCAAACTCGCGTCGAGGAAGCTGTAAGGCAAGCCCTAACCCAACCGCTGCTTGACGTCGACTACCGCGGAGCTACTGGAGCACTGATCCACGTGACATGCGGACCAACTTTCAAGCTTGAAGAGTTCGCAGGCATTGGCGAGCTTGTGACAGAGAACTTAAACGAGGATGCGCAGGTAATCATCGGCGCGAGAATAAACAAGGACTTTGGGAACAGAGTGAGAGTGATAACTATCATGACAGGAGTTAAATCTCCATACGTGCTTGGCAAGAAAACGCAATCCGAGCAAGAGGCAACTTCAGAGATGTCTGACCTAGGCATTGAGGTATTCAAGTAGTTCTTTATTTTTTTCTTTTTCTTATCTTTTCATTTTGTTTTTATTTGCGTGAGACGCGGACACTTGTCTGCAAGGATTTCTACTCATGCGCTGGTTGCCGAGCTAACGACGGCGCGAAAGGCGCGCACTGCGTGCCGCGCGCTGAAACGCGTGGTTAGATCACGCTTTCCTAACACTGACTTAGCTAGCTCAAAAAATGAATCGCGCGTTAAAAGCTCTATCAATGCGCGCTTTTTTGCAAGGCGGCGCGCGAGCGTTGCGACGCGCGCCTCAAAAGAGCGGACGCAAGCCCAAGGAGTTTAGCTTGGCATTGCACCTGTTCAAATCATCTCTAGCTAGAAAGCTATAAAAATATCATTCACTATTGAAAATAATGGTTGATGAGAGGGTTGTTGAGTACTTGCGCGAGGGGATTAAGCGCGGTTACCCTGTCCAACTTCTCAAAGAAAAATTGATTAGGGAGGGCGGATATTTGCCAAGCGAGGTTGAAGAGGCATGGAAGTTTGTTAGCACAAGTATGCACGAGCAACATGCTGAGAGTGAGGGGAAAAAAGCTCCATCAACTCCTCTTGCTCAAGTTAAGCACGCCCATCCAATGACTTCTTTTAAAGCTGGAAGCGTGCAAGCAGCTGCGCAAGCATCCAATCCTAGCGAGGAATACATCAGCGCGAGCACGCCCATTGAAGACGCGAACTTGCTCACAAGGATTAGGTTTGCATTTCTCTTCCCATCAAAGCTTTTCGAGGCAGCCGCGCGCGACGAACGCGCAGAGGCGATTAAATTCTACTGGCTCATTGCACTCATCCCTTCACTTTTGTTCGTTCTCGTCAGTGCGCTCACTCCGCACACTTTGCAAAATTTTTTGTCAGTTGTATTCCCGTTTGTCAAATGGGGCTTCCTTTCATCTCTCGACAGAATATCCGAGATATTGCTTTCAGTGCCAGTTGCTCTTATTTTCTTCCTTGTCATAGGCTTGCTCGCGACGTTCGTGTTTTCAGGCCTAATCCACGCATTCATCCTCTTATTCAAAAAAGGAGCGAGGTTTGATTCAACATTCAATGTAGTTGTTTACTCACTTACTCCGCTTTACTTTCTAGCGATTATCTTTCCCGTTGGATTCGTCTGGACAGTTGTGCTAAAGTTGCGGGGGTTGGAACATGTTCACCGATTGCACTTGGCAAAAGTAATCACTTCTTGGCTGCTCGCAATCCTAACTGGCGGGATTATTTGGTTAGTCTATGTCTACATCTTCCTCTGATTTTCTAGCGTTAGGCGTGCTGAGAAATTTGCTTAACCTGGGTTTTTGCCTTTGCGCTGCGCGCTAGTGTTTCAGCGCGGCGCATCGTTAAACGCGTTTTTCTTGCTGAATCTTTAGGTTTTGTGTATATACGTGCGTATATACGCAGTTTGTCGTCGCGAAAATTGCGTCGGCGCGTGAGTTGCAGGCGCGCGCATCTCTCGCCAGCGCGCGAGGTTTGAGAAGCGCCCTACGCAGAGAGCATCTTGAGATTTGCAACTTAACTCTAGATTTGTCGTCGCCAAAAACGCAAATTTAGCTAGAAATGCCAAGCAACTCTGTGTGAAGACTAGCGTCACAAACAACAACAGCTTTTTATATCTAACTTTTCTCGCTAGCACATGAGGGCTGTGAACGCTTTGCCAGGAGATAAAGTTGAAATTGAACTTGCGAATGAAAAATTGCAAGGCAATTTGATAGAAAGTCCTGATGCAGAAATTCTCCTTCTTAAGTTGAAGTCCGGTTACAATGTTGGTTTTAGGAAGGAGAATGTTCTCAGGTTGCGTGTAATTGAGAGAAGGAAAGAGCAACCAAAACTTAAACCGGGTGAGGGAAAAAAAGGGTTGCCTCTGCTTGGAATGGTTCTGACAGGCGGGACAATTGTCAGCAAGCTTGACTCTCGCACCGGGGCTGCTGCGCCGTTGGCAAGCGTCGAAGAGTTGCAAGAGTTTTACTCCGATGTTTTTGAGATGGCTAGCTTCATCATCGAAAAGCCAATGCTTATGGACTCGAGCGCGATGGGTCCTAGCGACTGGGTGAAGATAGCAAAGGTCTGCGCTGAGTTATTGAAGAAAACCGAAGGGGTGATTGTGCTGCACGGAACCGACAGCCTGCACTACACTTCCTCAGCACTTTCGTTTTACTTGCAAAATCTTGGAAAGCCTGTTGTTCTCACGTTCAGCCAGAGGAGCATTGACAGGGGAAGCAGTGACGCGCGGTTGAA
>RFLC01000108.1 GCA_003694055.1 Candidatus Pacearchaeota archaeon
ATTTCTTGACAGCGACTTTCTTACTCAGGTTTATCAGATGGAAAAGCAGGGAAGTGCCAAAGTTGGCGAGCTGTCTAAGTGGAATGTCGTTATGCCGAAGAGGGTTGCGCAAGAGTTAAGTTATGTGCCGCCCTGGCGCAGAGCTTCGCTAGTGCCTTCGAAATTTCTCAACTACCTAACTAATAAGTGCGGCGTGAGGGTGGAGGATATTGGCATAGAGGAAGATAAGGTCAGACGGAAAGTTGAGGATTACATTGTTGAGCTTTGGAAAGAGCTAACCCCTCAAGGCAAGGAAAAAGCGTATGACCCGGGAGAAGAGCAAAAGTTCCGCCACTCAGCTGACATCCGCCTTCTCTCCTACGCCGTCACTCACCCTGACCAAGATGTAATTATCCTCTCCAACAACAGCAGCGAGATAGAGCGCATAGGTGAAGCGCTGAACGCAAAAAAGCAAGCAAGGGTTTATGTTTTTGGCACGAAGCAATTATTGTACTGACAACTTTCTCCAAAATGTTTCAAGCAAAGGATCCATTCCTCTTGTGGAGCTTCCTAACACGCGGCGCATCTCATCCCGGCTGACCAGCTTATAAGGCGAGTTGGCGATTATCACACCCCTTTTTCTTTCTCCCTCAATCATCACCCATCCTTCAAGCTCGAAAAGCTGCAAGTCTTCCTCTCCTACCAACTTAATCAAGCTCCTTCGGCTGCAGTGGTTCTTGTAATCCTCGCAAACCCTGCCAAACGCTTCTTGCAAGCTCTCTACTTCGCTTACTGGAATCGTGTACATGTCTTTTCCAACGTAAGAGCGGTCAATCAAGGCAAAGCCCAGGTCATACGCCATCGCTGCAGATGGAATCTTGATACCTCTCTGCGCAAGTACAAACTCCTGCCTGTCGTAGCGTTGCGGCAGAATGTCTGAGATAACTACGAGTGGATTTGATTCGCTGCCCTTCGCACTCTCTAAGTAATCCATAAAATCTCATTTCAATCAGCATTTTTAAATCTTTTGATTTTGAACAATTCTAGCGTAGAGACTTGATTGGATGCGTCAGGCGCGCGCATCGAAACATTTTTAAGTTGGTTTTTTGAGTAGTTGGCATGACAGAGAAAAAATCCAACACAACGCAATCTGAGAAACCGAAAAAAGCCGAGAGTTCTGGGAAAAGCGCTGAAGCAGAGGGGAAGAAAGAGTCGGGAAAAACAAAGCTGAGCTACGATAAGATTGAGAAGTTGATTGTTGAGCTTGCGAAAGAGGGAAAAACCCCTGCACAGATTGGCTTGATTTTGAGAGACAAGCATGCTGTGCCAACTTTGAAGATATTCGGCAAGAAAGTTGAGCAGGTTTTGAAGGAAAAGGGCGTGGAGTACATTGACGAGAAGAAGCTTGTCGAGGAGAAGATAGCGCGCTTGCG
>RFLC01000109.1 GCA_003694055.1 Candidatus Pacearchaeota archaeon
GGAGGGGACATGAAGCCCGGTCCTGCAGTAGCGCAAAAGCTCGGCCCAATGGGAATTAACATGGGCAAAGTAATATCTGATGTTAATGCAGAGACATCTGGGTTCAAGGGCATGAAGGTTCCTGTTGAACTTGATGTTGATCCTGCGACCAAGGCTTACACGATAAAAGTTTTCTCCCCGCCTGCAGCTGAGCTGTTAAAGAAAGAGCTAGGGATTGAAAAGGGATCTGGCAAATCTGGTCAGGTCTGGGCAGGCAACGTCGCATTTGAAACAATCGTAGGGATAGCAAAGGCAAAGCAGTCAAATTCTCCTGCCAAGGACTTGAAGTCGCTGGTGAAAACAATCGTCGGAACGTGCGTGTCGATGGGTGTGCTTATCGACAACAAAACGCCAAAAGAGATAGAAGAAGACATTGAGGCAGGGGTTTACGACGAGATAATTGAAAAAGAGCTGACCGAGCCAAGCGAGGAGAAAAAGCGCGAGTTGGAAGAGTACTTCTCCAAAGTGCAAGCTACGCAAGCGAAACTTGTGCAGCAAGAGAGCACGCAAGAAGAGACTAAAACAGAGGAGAAGAAAGAGTAACTATTTGCATCGCAGCGCATTGTTCGGAAATTTGGGGTGTGCTGCTTTCGTGCGCAATGCAATGCGATAGGCGTTGCGAGTTTTTTCTGTGAGCGGCTTTGTGGCGGAGAGGCGGCGGGCCACGGCGGTTTTGCCGAGAAGGCGCGCGAGTTGTGCGAGCGCGCCGCCTCATTTAGAAAAGCCGTGTTGGTTTGCGAGGCGCGCGCCTGCTAAACTTTTCGGAGGTTTGCAACGCGAGCGCGTCGTTCTTGATAAAAGAAAAAATGCAAGCGGCAAGTTAATCTAGCGTTCTGGAGAAGCAAAATTTGCGATAATTGCTGCACGCCCTTAGCTCAGCGCAAGAAATCTATTTTACTTCTTCTCAGTTAGCTCGATGCACACACCTGCAGCAACAGTCTGGCCAGCGTCGCGAATCGCAAACCTTGCCATGTGCGGATTGTTTGCCTGTGTTTCCAGGACAAGGTTGCCCATTGGCTTAATCCTGACCTTTGCCACATCACCTGCCTTGAGGAAGTCTGGCTTCTCAACCTTGCTTCCGTCAGGAGCAGTCTTCTCGATTATCTCGACAAACTTGCAAGGCACTTGCGCAGTGTGAACGTGGAACACTGGAGTGTAGCCCTGCGCAATCACTCCAAGCGGATCAATGATTGCAATCTGACCAACAAACTCCTCAACAACAGGTGCTGGTTTTGCAGCGTCGCAAATCACATCTCCTCGCGCAATGTCCTTCTTTCCAACTCCGCGAATATTCACTCCAACGTTGTCGCCCGGCGTCGCCTCTGGCAAACTCTCGTGGTGCATCTCAATTGTCTTCACCTCTCCTTCAATTCCCTTGCCAGTCCTTCCAGGCAAAATCACTACCTTCTGCCCTGGTTTCATAACTCCTGTCTCAATCTTGCCCACAGGAACTGTGCCAATTCCCTTTATTTCATAAACATCTTGAATTGGCATTCGCAGAGGCAAATCAACTGGCTTCTCTGGCTCAGCAAAGTTGTCAAACTGCTCAAAGACCGTTGGTCCAGAGTACCAAGGAGTGTTGCTCGACTTCTCAACCAAGTTGTCTCCGCGCAAGCCCGAGATTGGGATGAATGCCATCTCATCAACCTTATAGCCGGCGCTCTTCAAGAGTTGGGAAACATCATTCTTTATGCGCTCAAACTCCTCTTTGTCATAGTTAACAGTGTCCATCTTGTTTATCAAAACCGCAACCTGGCTCACGCCCATTGTTCTCAAAAGCCAAACGTGCTCTTTTGTTTGAGGCTGCACCCCTGCTCCCTTGCCAGCTGCCACCACCAAGAAAGCAGCATCAGCTTGGCTTGCTCCAGTAATCATGTTCTTAACAAAATCCCTGTGTCCTGGCGCATCAATTATTGTAACCTCATATTTGTTGGTAATCAACTTCTCGTAAGAAAGATCAATAGTCACACCTCTCTCGCGCTCTTCCTTGTAGCGATCCATGTAGTAAGCGAACTCAAATCCGACCTTCCCGTGCTTCTCTGCCTCTTCCTTCAACTTGCGCAATTCTTGGTCACTTAGTTTGCCTTTGAGGAACATCAAATGACCAATGGTCGTGCTCTTTCCGTGGTCGACGTGACCAACAAACGCCACATTGATGACAGGTTTTTCCTTCGCCATTTTCTTCAGAACCGACCGAAGCCGGACACCCCATTCAAAATTTAAGGGTATTTAAATCTTTTGCTTTTCAAAAATAAATCTTCTTTCATTGCAATTTTCCGACGGAATTGATGCATTTTTTGTTCGTATATACGCACGTATATACATAAATTAAAGTGATGGCTTGGCTATGTATATACAAACGTATATACAATTTCTAGCGTTTGAAAAAAGTTAATCTCTATTCCTTGCTCTGCAAAATGTTTGTTTCAGTCGCCAAGATTTTGAAGCGCGCATCTCAATCAATCTCTCTAACCATCTGAACGCGACTCCCCTTGCAAACCACGCGCGAGCTGCGAAGCGCGGCAACAAAATCACTTCGCAACCTATCCCAAGCCGAACAGCTCTTTTATTTTTCACACGCAAGGTTGCGCTTGCGCAGACCTTGGCCTATATCACGCAATCCCAACAATTTTTAAAAATCCACGCGAGCTAACGAAATAATGCTGTTGGAACTCATGCTGATGCTCAACGCAGTTCTCTTGCTTGCGCTGTTGATAATGCTAATTCTCCTCTCACGCACTTCGCGCTCAAAACTCGCCAGAGAAGATTTGCAGAAAATAAAAGAACACATCAACTCAGAGTGAGAGAGGATGTTCGTGCCGCGCTTCAGAGAACACAAATAATTTTAAACCCTCGCTGACTTACACAACATGCGCATTATTATCGGAGTTGTGGGGCCTATTGCTTCAGGAAAATCTGTTCTTTCCAAAGTGCTGCAGCAGAAAGGGTTTGCGCGCTTAAGCTTGTCTGACGAGGTAAGGGAAGAGGTCAGGTCGCGCGGCTTGGAAATCAGAAGAGATCTGCTGCAAGACATCGGGAACGAAATGCGAGAGAAATTTGGCGACGGGTACTGGGCAGAGCGCTTGCTTGGAAAGATTGAGCAAAAAAAGAGTTATGTTATCGAGGGAATCCGCAATCCTGGAGAGATTGAAATGTTGAGAAAGCTGGGAAATTTTGTTTTGGTTGGAATTGACGCGCCTGCAGATAAGCGGCTGGAACGCGCGCTCGCGCGCGCAAGGGAAAGCGACCCAAAAACGCTCGAAGAAATGAAAAAAATCGACGAGCGGGATCTTGGGATGGGAGAAAAAACAAGCGGGCAACAAGTGGCAAGATGCATGGAAATGGCAGACTACCTGATAGAGAACAACTCAACTCTAGACAGCTTCACGCAAAAAATAAACGCGCTCCTCAACGAGCTTCTCACCAAGCATGATGAGAAATAAACCTCCTGCGTCAAACAAAAATGAAAAATATTGGAAGGATGCAAGAGAAGTGAAACTCTTAGTCATTGGAGATCTGCACGGCAGAAAACCTAGGATACATTTCAAGAATTTTGATGCAATAATTTGCGTGGGAGATGTGGCTAGTGATAAGGAATTTAAAACTTATGTTGCGCTTTGGAAAAAGCATCTGAAAAATAAAGATTGGATAAGTTTTGATGACTTCTTGAACGAAAAATTCGGGAAAAGGAAACTCAGAGAGCTGGAAAATCGTTCAATAGAAGTGGGAAACAAGGTTTTGAGATTTTTGGACAAATTTAACAAGCCTGTTTTTTTCGTGCCTGGAAACTGGGATCAAAGTGGTGGAGAGACAAGAATAAAGGAAGAGAATATAAACAAAAGCCATTACAACTATTTCAAATCATTTCTTGACTATTATCTTGGAGATGAATTGAACGCAAAACTAACGAAAGGCGTGAAAAATCTTCGCGATTGCCAATTCAAACTCCACACCTTTGGAAATTTAAATTTTATTGGCTATGGCTTGAGCAGCGCGCCAGAAAAGCCACTGCTGAATAAAAAAAGATTCAAATTTTCTGACGAGGAATTAAGAAAACTTGAAAGGGTTTACCAAAAAATTTTAGGAAAGTTGGAAAAGGCGTACTCAAAAAGAAACAAAAATTTTGCAACAATTTTTATTTCGCACAACGTGCCTTACAAAACAAAACTTGACGTAATCAAAGACAAAGAATCTGATACTTATGGCAAACATTACGGCTCAACAATTGCGCGAGAGTTTATTGTAAAACGAAAGCCGCTGCTTTGCGCTTCTGGGCATATGCATGAGCATTTCGGCAAGGACAAAATCGGCAAAACTCTCGTGCTCAACGCTGGTTTTGGTCCAGATAAAAACATCTTAGTTAAAATTGACACTGCCAAGAAAAAGATAAAGAATATGCGTTTTCATCACGCTTGACTTTCTTGCCCTTGCAAAACGCTGTAAACCGCGTTTACGCAAGCTTTAAATAGATTGTTAACAAGTGTTAACGATGAGGCGCGCGAACCGCGAGGAATTTAAAAACAGGACTAAAACAAACAAAGCTTCGATGATGCTTGCTCTGGTAACTATTGCAATTCTAGCATCC
>RFLC01000110.1 GCA_003694055.1 Candidatus Pacearchaeota archaeon
ATGTAGATTGTTGTTGTTCGCGTGCGGAGGGTTATGTCTCCTGGCAGCTTGCCGATTGGGAAGTGCTTTTGCATGAGGGCAAGGGTTATGCCAATTAAGATTAGTGCGGCGCCTGCAATTATCAACGAGTTTGCAATTATGCTTTGCATTTTATGCGAGAAATGTTAGGAGGTACATGACTCCGATGCCGAGGGATAATGAGAGCAGCTGCAGGAGAGATGTTTTAATTTCTTGCGAGTGCTTGTGGATTTCTGGGATTAGGTCAGCGGTTGCGATGTAAATGAATCCTCCTGCAGTGATTGGCACTAGCAGCGGGGCGAGGTTGAGCAGGTTTTGGGCTAGCATTACAACAATTGCTCCGGCAAGTGCGAGGAGCGCGCTCAAGAAGTTTAGGGCTAGTGCTTTCTTTTTGCTCAAGCCGGCGTGGAGCAGAACTCCGTAGTCGCCAATCTCTTGCGGAATCTCGTGGAGAATGACAGCAATAGTTGTGGCAATGCCTGCTGGGAGCGAGGCAAGATAGGTTGCTGCGATGAGCATGCCATCGATAAAGTTGTGCAGTCCATCTCCTACAAGATTTGTGACAACAAGCGGATGGACATGGTTTTTCTCATAGATAGTTTTGTGGCAGTGCTGCCAATGAATTATTTTTTCAAGGGAAAAGAATAGCATGATGCCTAGGAGAACGAAGAGCGAGGGCACGAGGAATGAGCGCGCGTAAATTTCTGGCACAAGGTGGAGGAAGCTGTCGCCGAGCAGCGCGCCTGCGGAGAAGCTGACAACATAAATCAAACTTTTTCGCAATTTTTTCGTTGGCAAGCTGATTGCGCCAACCAAAGAAACTAGGCTTACTACAATCACGCTAGCGATTATGTAAACTCCTTCCATGCTTGCTCTTGCCTAACTCCGTTTAAATGTTTTGTTCTTTGTTGCTTTGTCTTGGTTGGTTGTTTTCACTTTCTTTCTTGAGCTGGTTTTTAGAGCGCGACTTTTGGTTTGGTGATGGATTTTTTCTTTTGGGCCTCGAGCAAAACCTGCCTTTTTCAGAGAGCGGAATGCGGCGCTTTTCCCGGCGGAAACTTGCGGAAGCGGGCGCGC
>RFLC01000111.1 GCA_003694055.1 Candidatus Pacearchaeota archaeon
AAATGGAAGATTATTAAAAGTTGCGGATGGGCGAAGCTATTGCGCCGCGGCGCGATGGCTTTCTGCGAAATGCGCGTTAAATAAAGGCGAGCACTGCCAGCTAAATCGCACGAGTTACTGCTTAGGGTGCGCTAACCCGCGCGCAACAATTCTTGCTCTAGCTCTCGCGGCAGGTTTTGGGTGTTGCGTAGGATAGCAGGGGTTGTGCTTTCGCGACAGGCGCGCGACTTTTATTTGCGATGGGAAGAGCGCGCAAGATGTGTAGCTGCGCCGCGCAGCGGCGCATTGCAAGGCTTTCATTAAGAGCTCAACAAAGTTTGCAAGCGCGCGGCAGGTGTTGGCACCGCGCATCTTTTCCGCTTTCAATTCCGCGCGCTGCTTTCGGCTGGCGCGCTCATGCGCGCGCTCAAACGCGTTGCTTTGCATAACTTTCCGTCGATAAATTGTCACGCGAGCTTTACTCGAAACTCTCCCAAAAAGAGAATCTAGCCTAGATTGTAGAGAAACCTCAAAACTTTTTTCGCGAAAGGTGTGAGCTTGTTGGCAAACAGCTGCGTTACTGCCTTTCTGTTCACGCGGGAGGCTGTTGGGTAGGGATAGACTTTATCAAAAATCTTTTTCACGTGCAATTCTGAGCTCATTGCAAGTATCAGCTCTTGCGCAATCTCGCCGGCATTCTCAGCGACGAGCGAGCCGCCAAGGATTTTGTTGTTTGAAACAAAGAGCACAAGCCTGCCTTGGTTGCCGTCGGTAATCGCGCGGTCTATCTCTCCAAAGTCCTGAACAATTTTCACATAGTTTTTGTTTTTCTTTTGAAGCTCGCGCTCGCGCAAGCCAAAGGTCGCTATCTCGGGAGAAGTGAAGGTCACCCAAGCAAATTTATCGTAAGACAATTTTTTCTTTATTGGCGAGAAGAAATTGCTTAAGATTATTTTAGCATGAAGCTCTGCGGCGTGGGTGAACTGGTAGCTGCCTGCGACATCTCCGCACGCGTAGACGTTTTTGTTTGTTGTTCTCAAGTAAGGGTCGACTTTTATCTTTCTCTTGTCCTCGGTAAGCTCAATTCCTGCGCGCTCCAATCCTCGCGGGATGTTCAGCACTCTGCCGATAGCGACGAGCACTGCGTCGAACTGCAGCTTCCTCTCTCCTTTTGGCGTGTCCGCAATCAGCGTGTTTTTCTCAAACCTTTTCGGAGAGCAATTCAAGAAAATTTTCACTCCTTCTTTTGCCAGCGCGTTGTGCAGCACCTCTGCAATCTCCGGGGCTTCTTTCGGCAGGAACTGCGGGCCACGTTGGACAATGCTAACTTCTGAACCTAAGCGAGAGAACGCCTGCCCGAGCTCGACGCCAATTGGACCTCCGCCAATCACCACCAACCTTTTTGGCAAGAAGTCGATATCGAAAATCGTTTCGTTTGTGTAAATGTGCTTTACCTTTTCAATTCCCGGCAGAGAGAGTTGCCTGGGGCGAGAGCCAGTTGCAATCACGATTTTTTTCGCAGAGCAAACTTTGCCATTCACAACAATTGAATTTTTTCCCGCAAACTCTGCCTCTCCGAGCTCTACGTCGATGCCGAGCGAGCGAAAGTATTCTGCGTTCTCATGCACTCTTATTTTTTCCTGCTTTGACTTGACGTAGGCTTTGACCTTTTTTATGTCTGCATTGCCAAGCGTGCGCACCCCGAACTCGCGCGCGAGCCGTGAGTGGTGCACAATCCTCGCCGCATGAATCAGCGCTTTGCTTGGCACGCAACCAAAATTCAAGCAATCCCCGCCGATGTTTTTGTCAGTTTTATCGACGAGCAAGACCTTGAAACCTGCCTTGTTCATGAAACTTGCGATGTTCAATCCCCCAGAACCTGCTCCAATAACAATCACATCGTACTTCATCTTCTTCCATTCCTTTTCCAGCTTTTATATTTTTTGTAAAAATAAGGCGTGAGTGCAAGGAGCGCGAAGAGCGAGATAGATAAAGCCAAGTTGAACGGGCTGAATGTTGCAACAGAGTCGCCGATAAACGCGAGGGCGAAACTTCCAGGGATGATTCCAACTGCAGTGCCGAGGATAAAATCGCGTGTTTTGACTTTTGTCAAACCGAGAGCAAAGTTCAATCCGTTGAATGGAAAGAGCGGCACAAACCGCAAGAACAAAACAACCGCAAGCCCGTTTCTCTGGATTTTTTTGTCATACTCATAAAGCTTTTTGTACTTTTTCTTTAGCAAGTCCTCGACGAATGATTCTCCCAAAGCGCGCGCAGCGATGAAAGCAATTGTTGCGCCAAGCGTTGCGCCAATGATTGTGTAAATCGTGCCTAGGAACTTGCCGAAGATAACTCCTCCTGCTATTGTTACTGGCGTTCCTGGAAGAAAGAAAATTGTGGCAATGCTGTAAACAATCACGAAAGCAAGCGGCGCGAGCGGGCCGTATGATAGAACGCGCTCGCGCAACGCGGTTGGAGAGAGAAAGCTGCGTAAACCAAAATAGCGCGCTGTTAAGGCGACAAATGCAATTGCAAACACTCCTGCCAGAAGTCTTATTTTTCTTCTATTGGATTTTAGCTTTGAGGAGTGCTTGCCATCTTGCGAGAGTCGCGAAAGTGACATATGTCTCTTTGTTAACATATGTTAACAAAACTCAATTCGGTTTAAAAAGCTTGCGTAAACGCTATAAACAGCTAGTTTTGTATATACGCATGTATATACACATAGCTCTGTTAACTTTTCTAGAAATTTTTCTTGCGATTTATAAAACTCTTAGCGTTGGGAAGAGAGCAAAAATCCGATTGGCTTATTTGCTCGCATCAAGGTATAGTTTGCATACTAAACCTACCAGAAGGAGCTAAAGAAAAAAATTAAAAATAGGCAAACTAAGCAATATAATGGTAAAGTTGAGTAGATGGAGGCCAGCTATCTTTGCAGCGGGTTTGGGTGTGCTTGCGGGTTGTGCCAGGCCTGCAATTGTAAGAGAATTTAGCAGGATTTACGAAGGAATAGAGGATGATAGGATACAGCAAGCAATTTATGAGGGCAAAAACAAAGAGAGCACTATAGAGAGAATACAAAATTTCTATCATTGCAACAACGAAGATGCGCTCGCGTTTTATGAAGGGCAAAGGAGAGTATATGAAGCATACAATAATCTAGGTAAGCTAGGCCAAGTGTCGGATTTTGTCACGCTTTACATTAATCTGCATAAGATCACTGACTCACAAATAAAATTCCTTGAAGCTTTTGACAATCTAGAAAACATCGCTCTAAAGCTCGATCCTACAAGGAAAGGGGCCTATGAAAAACTTAGAGAAGAGTTACTCCAATTGGATTGATTACCTTGGTTGAGGTTCACCGGTCTGCTGTGGAGGTCCTTTTACTTTGCAACTTATACACATTCTAATAGTAAAGACTACTTCCCACTTTTTATCTGATGGCTTACCGACACATGACATAGTCCCGCTAACAGAACCTGGAATTCTAACTACATTTATTGGAAAACCGTGCGTACATTGGCCGATATAATATGAGCTTAAAGTTATAACAGGTACGCAATTATCTCCTCTGCACCTTCTTTTGCTTATGTCGGTCACCCTGTGCTTAAGATTCCTTTCTAAATCGAACAGAGCAAGCGAGCATGAACCCCATATATTTAGCCCCGTGGCACTCGCAGTAAATGGAACTGGTTGACCAGGACATGACCCTCCTCCAGGGTTCTTAGGTCTAATTATTAGTTTACGATCAGCAGTTACGCTTTCTTCGCACTTCAGCTCATCTCCTCCCTCAGGGCACCGATTTTCTTGAAGCCACTGCTGTATATAATCAAAAAAAGCCTGAAGCCTCTCTTTCGTTTCTTTCTTATTGAACTGTCCAGCCCACCACAACGTTGATTTCTTCCTGGGATCTCCATCTACATCGAATTTTATACTAAAGGTTTCACAGGTCTTGTAATTGCAAGCTAAAAGCCTTGGTTCATTGTCTTGTGATTCAACTGGAAGAGAATCCTGCCCACTAGAACTTCCTAATGTAAGTGGAGGTGATAAATAAGCCTGGTCTTGCAATATCTCGTCTAGTCTATCAGATAGAAAGAAGTATAAGTCGAGGAAAGAGCTTACTGGAGTATACTCGGCAGGAGAGCTTCCCTGTTGGTATGTGGGGCTTAACGCAACAAGGTTAGAGGAGTAAGCAGCTAAGACAAAAACAATAGCGAGAACAAAACCAGTGAGTGCCCCTAAAATAAACTCTTTTTTCATTTTCAACCCATAATTCACTTTCATTTATAAATTTTACTCAGACCTTTCCGCTCAAAACTGAGATTTAAGGGATGATTGACGCCAGTTTAGCAAGTGAAACTAGACCTCCTTATTCTTCCTTGCCCTGAAAACAAAGAACAAAATTGCGGTGAGGGCAGCGACGAAGAAAGAGTGGCTGAACAATTCTAAGCTGTTGTAAAGAGGTATGCGATTGAAAACTGATATTAGAACGATTTTTTGATCTGCAACTATCGGAGGAGTGAGCGAAAGCAGGGCACCGATTTGTTTCGGCAGGGTTTCAGTTGGAATAATTAGCGGTGAGAAAATTGTTATGAGCAACGCCACGCCGATGGCAGAGATTATCACTCCCTCCTGCGAGTTTAAGGAGTAGCCAATTAGCATTCCCACCAAAACAAACGGAATTAGAAGCACGGCAACGTAGAAAAGCACGGCAATTGTTTTTATCAGTGCGCTGCCGCCGAGGTTTAGGAAGAATTGCGAGGAAAGCACAAGCACAAACAACTGCACAAAAACAATTAGGAAGATTGTGGAGAAAAGGCCGAACATCAATCCGAATTTGGATGCTTTGCTTGTCATGTTTCTTATGTACGCGCCGGACGCGCGCTCGCGGAGAGTCAGAACAGCTCCGGTGAGCAAAGCTTCAAGAACGCAAAACAAAACAACGAAACTCGGGAAGACAAGGTCAAACAATCCGATGCCTGCTTCGCGCAAAAGTCCAGTAGTGCTAAAACTCGGCGAAAACTGCACCTGGCTCTTTCCGCTCTGGCCGGCAACATAAAGTGCGGGCTTTTGGGGAGGGGAGGCCAAGAGAGTAACCCGTGTTCCTGTTGTCGAGGCAGAGAGCGGCTGGTGCTGAAAGTTGATTGGCTTTCG
>RFLC01000112.1 GCA_003694055.1 Candidatus Pacearchaeota archaeon
GGCAAGCATTCAAACAAAAATAGTTCGACGAAAACGGAGCAAAAGAGCTGGGAGATGAAATCGCATCGCTTTGCCTGAACCAAATTGGCACATTTAACTCTCCAGTTTGGTTTAACGTAGGCATTCAAGAGTACAGCCCTGAGGCAGGAGGAGTGTCTGCTTACCTATGGGATGCTGAAACAGGCAGAGTTAGACCAGCGCTCAAAACAGAAGACAGGCCGCAATGCTCGGCATGCTTCATCCAAGGAATCGAGGACAACATGGAGTCAATCCTAAAAGTTCAGGTAGCAGAGGCAATACTTTTCAAAGCTGGCTCAGGAACTGGGACAAACCGCTCTGCATTGCGCAGCTCAAAAGAAAAGCTCACAGGTGGAGGGTATGCATCTGGCCCAGTGAGTTTCATGCGCGGTTATGACGCCTACGCTGCAATCATAAAGTCAGGCGGAAAAACTCGCAGAGCAGCGAAAATGGAAATACTAAACGTTGACCATCCTGATATCATGGAATTCATCGAGGCAAAGCAAAAAGAAGAGCGCAAGGCATGGGCGCTCATCGCACAAGGATACGATGGAAGTCTAAACGGAGAGGCATACAGCAGCATTGCTTTCCAAAACTGCAACATGTCGGTGCGCGCGCCAGACGAGTTCATGAAAGCAGTGAAAGCAGACGGCGAGTGGCAGACAAAGTATGTGACAACCGGAGAGGTGTGCGAGACTTTCAAAGCAAGGGACATACTTTACAAAATCGCAGAAGGCACATGGGTGTGCGGCGATCCTGGAATGCAGTTCGACACAACCATAAACCGCTGGCACACCTGCAAGAACTCAGGAAGGATAAACGCGAGCAATCCGTGCTCAGAGTACATGTTTCTCGACGACAGCGCGTGCAATCTTGCCTCTCTCAACCTAATAAAATTCCTCAACTCCGACGGAAGTTTTGATGTTGAAAAACTCAAGCGAGCAGTTAGGACATTCATAACTTGCATGGACATAATTGTCGACGGAGCAAGCTATCCAACTCCAGAAATTGCGCAAAACTCCCACGACTTCAGACCGCTCGGGCTTGGCTACGCAAACCTTGGAGCTGTGCTCATGAGTCTCGGCATTCCTTACGACTCTCCTGCTGGCCGCGCCCTCGCTGCTGCGCTCACTGCAATACTTGCCGGAGAAGCTTACCGCACCTCAGCGCTGCTCGCCTCAAAAGTCGGACCTTTCCCGAGATTCGAGGAAAATCGCGAACCAATGTTAGAGGTGATTGCTGCTCACCGCGAGGAAGTGAAGAAAATCGACGTGGAAGCGTTGCCTGCTGAACTGCGCTACCTTGTCAATGAAGCATGGGATGTCTGGACCGACGCGCTCGAGTTCGGAGAACGTTACGGCTTCAGGAACTCGCAAGCAACAGTGATAGCTCCAACCGGCACAATAGCATTCATGATGGACTGCGACACAACAGGCATTGAGCCTGACATTGCGCTTGTTAAGTACAAAGTCCTCAGCGGAGGAGGAATGCTAAAGATTGTGAACCGCTCGGTCGCGCGCGGCTTGCGCTCGCTCGGCTACTCAGAAGAACAAATCAAAGAGATTGAAGAGTACATCGACAAAAACGAAACAATCGAAGGCGCGCCGCACTTGAAACCAGAGCACCTGCCAGTGTTTGACTGCGCGTTCAAAGCTCCGAAAGGAAAACGAGCCATTCACTACCGCGGCCACATCGACATGATGGCTGCTGTCCAGCCGTTCTTGTCAGGAGCAATAAGCAAAACAATCAACATGCCAGAGGAAACAACAATCGAGGAAATCATGGAGGCTTACATTTACTCTTGGGAGAAAGGACTGAAGGCAGTTGCAATCTACAGAGAGAACAGCAAGCGCGCACAACCATTGAACACAAGCAAGACAAAGGACTCAAGCTTGACAGGGACAAGCACAACAGGCAAGCGCCGAAAACTGCCGCAAACGCGACGCTCAATAACGCACAAGTTCGAGATTGCAGGGCATGAAGGTTACTTGACTGTCGGGCTTTATGACGACGGCAAACCCGGAGAAGTGTTTGTTGTTATGCACAAGCAAGGTTCAACAATTCGCGGCTTGCTCGACGCATGGGCAACCTCTGTTTCGCTGAACTTGCAATACGGCATTCCTGTCGACGAGCTTTTCAAAAAGTTCAGGCACCAGAAGTTCGAACCAGCAGGATTTGTCAAAAACCTCGGAGGAGGGGAATTGGACGAGAAGATAAAACAAATACGCACAGCTTCATCAATTGTTGACTATGTGGCTCAGTTTATGATAGCTAACTTCGGCGGAGCAAGCACAAAGGTCGAACTGGAGTTAGAGCAACCAAAAGAAAAACAATCTTTCCTCGATGAGTTTACCGACGAGGGTTTGACATGTCCAATTTGCGGAGGACCTGCTAAACGCATTGGAAACTGCGAGATTATGTGCACAAGCTGCAAGCAAACAATGAGAAGCGGGTGTGGCGAGTGAGTTCTTGCCTGCAGGACTTTGTTCTTCCAAGCGCGGCGGGCTTGCCTGCGCTGTGACTGCGCGCGACTTGTTCGCGCGCTGGAGTTAGGAACGCGCATTGCATTGCGGCGCGCCTTGCTACCTAAACTCTCCTGTTA
>RFLC01000113.1 GCA_003694055.1 Candidatus Pacearchaeota archaeon
GACACAATGGACACCTTTTTTGACAGCAGTTGGTATTTTCTGCGCTTCTGCGATCCGAAGAACAGCAAAGCGCCTTTCGCGAGCGAAAAAGCAAACTACTGGTGCCCTGTTGATGTCTACATCGGCGGAGCTGAACATGCGTGCATGCATTTGATTTACGCAAGGTTCTTCACGAAATTTTTGCGAGACATTGGCATGGTTGAGTTTGGCGAGCCGTTCGCAAAGCTGTTCAACCAAGGAATGGTGCACGGCGAAGACGGCGCAGTCATGTCAAAATCCCGAGGCAATGTCGCGACGCCAGAAGAATTTGAAGAGCGCTACGGGCTTGACAGCGCGCGTTTGTTCTTAGTTTCAATCGCCTCTCCCGACAAGGACATAATCTGGCGAAAAGACGGGATTGAAAGCGCTTGGAAATTCCTCAGCAGAGTTTACTGGCTTGTGAAAAACGCAAAGCCTAGCAGTTCCTCGCCATATTTTCAACACAAACTTAACAAAGCTGTGCGAGAGGTAACAGAACTTATCGAGGATTTCAAGTACAACCTTGCGCTCATCAAGCTCAGAGAGGTTTTTGAGCTTGCTTTTCGCGAGAAGGGGATTGCAAAGAGCGATTTGGAGAAACTTGTGCAAATGCTCGCGCCGTTTTGCCCACGCTTTGCCGAGGAGTTCTGGTCGATGTTAGGGAACGAGAAATTTGTTGCTCTAACCTCTTGGCCTGAGAGCGATGCTAGCAAAATTGATGAGAGGTTTGATAAGATGGAAGAACTAACATCGCGGGTTGTAGAAGATGTGCAAAACATCTTGAATGTGATTGAGAAAAAAAGCGGCGAGAAAGTTGAGGCAAACTCTAAGGATGTTTACATTTATGCAATTCCCAGCGAGGTTGAGCTTATCCAAGCTGGCGAGATTGAGAGGAGAGTCGGGGCAGTGAGAAAGGCGAAAGTGTTTGCTGTTAACGACGCTGCGAAGCACGATCCAGAAGGAAAAGCGGCGCGCGCAAAACCCGGCAAGCCGGCAATTTACATCGAATAATTTTTTCTTGCGTTGTCGCGCGGCGCGAAATGCCAGTCATTAAGCGCGTTTCTTTTGTCTGCCAAGCGGCGCGCGCAAAACCCGGCAAGAGAGAATTAGCTCATTACTCTTTTATTATTTCCTCAGCTTTCTCTGCATTCTCTAAAATATCTCCTTCCTTAAACAAAATCTCCTTCAAGACAGCTCTCCATTTTGGAATCTTCCTTGTCAAATATTCCAAGTCAATTGCAAAATGTTCAAACTCCTCTTCTTGCGCATGCTGCATTAATTTCTTCACTTCCTCATCTTTTGTAACTTTCATTCTTTGCTGATACCAGTTGATTGCATCAGCTTCCTCAACAAGCGAAGCAAACATTCTCGCTAAATCTCTGGTCTCATCATCAAGCTCTTCAGGCGGCTCGTGATGCTGCTCTGTTCCCGGAATGCTAAACAAAGAAATCTCCATGCAAATTTATTTGACAAAAGGCTCAACACAGGATTTTCAACAGGAGTGTCTCCTCGCTTTGCAATAATTGCAATTTTTTAAAGCCATTCCTAACATCAGGGTTTGCCGCTATCGCTGCTCTCTCA
>RFLC01000114.1 GCA_003694055.1 Candidatus Pacearchaeota archaeon
ATGAAAAGCAAAGTTACGTGCTGGTTCTTTCATGCGCAACAATGTTTGTTTGGCTGCGCAGCCCCGATGGCAACGCATTCCGTGCCCTCGCAAAACCTTGTCCATTTGATCAGCGCGTTCGTTCCGCGGCGCGAGCGGTGCGCAAGTTTCCCGACGCGCTAGCATTCCCGCGCCCTTGACTTTCCGTCGATAAATTGCTACGCGCTCGTCGAGCAACGCGTCTTGGACGAGCTTTTAATTCCAAGAAATTTAGGCTTGCTTTTCTTGCACTTTTGCGCGCCAGCGCAGCCGAGGAGTGCAAACGGCAAGAACACTAGTATCGCCCGCCTAAGTAAACTGCCTTAATCTCTTTTCTTTTCACTATTTCCTTTCCGCCAGATAAAACAACCTTTCCGTCTTCAAGCAAGTAAGTTCGGTCAGAGATTTCAATAGCTTTCTTGGCATTTTGCTCGACGATTAAAATTGAGCTTTTCGTGCGCTCGCGAATTTTTGATATGGTGCTGAACAGCTCAGCTTGAAGTTTTGGGCTCAAGCCAAGCGAGGGTTCGTCGAGCATCAGGAGTTTTGGTGAAATCACAAGCGCTCGAGCAAGGGCTAGCATTTGCCTCTCCCCGCCGCTCAAACCAAAAGCTAGCTGCCTTGATTTCCTTTTCAGGACTGGAAAGAGCGAGTAAACCCAATCAATCCTTTCTTTTAGTTTTTCCGCGTTCAACAATATCTCGCCGCTAATTTTTATGTTTTCCTCAACTGTGAGGTTTGAGAAAATTACCTTTCCTTGAGGCATGTACACAATTCCCAGCTTAAGAAGTTCGTGCGTCTGCTTGTGTGTTATTGGTTTGCCCTCGAAAATTACCTCTCCCTTTGTAACTTGCGCGATGGAAAAGACAGACTTAATGACCGTGCTCTTGCCTGCTCCGTTCGGCCCAATCAGCGAGACAATTTCGCCTTGGCGAACGAAAATGTTAACGCCTTTAAGTACAACTATTTCGCCATAGTTTGCGTGCAAGTCCCTTAACTCAAGCAATTTATTTGCCAAGGTAAGCCTCCAGTACTTTTTTATCTCTCTGCACTTCGCGCGGGAAACCGCGAGAGATGACTTTGCCGTAATCAAGCACGAAAATGTAGTCTGCCAAATCCATCACAAAATTCATGTCATGCTCTATCAACAGGATTGTTTCGTTTTCTTTTTTTAGCTCTAGCAAGAGAGATTTTATCTTTTGGCGCAACGCCGGATTAATCCCGGCAATTGGTTCGTCGAGCATGAGCAAAGAATGAGGGCGGGCGAGCGCTATTGCAAGGTCAAGGAGTTTTCTCTGCCCGTAGCTAAGTTCAGTTGCAAGCGTGGAGAGTTCTTTTCTTAGCCCAACTTTCGCGAGGACTTGCTTAGCGCTCGACGAGAGCTCTTTTGTAGAATGCACAAAACTCCTCAGCAGTTTTTCATTTTTATCGTCGAGCGCAATGTCGAGGTGCTCCTCTATTGTCAGGTTTGAGAAAAGCCGGACCTCCTGGAATGTGCGTGAGATGCCGAGCTTTGCCCTTTCATAATCCTCCAAGTTAGTTATGTTCTCTCCGTCAAAGTAAATCTCTCCGCGCTCTGCTCTAACTAAACCAGAAATTACATTGAAAAGCGTTGACTTGCCAGAGCCGTTTGGTCCGATTAGCGCGGTAATTTTTCCTTTCTCGACAGCAATTGAGCAGTTGTCAAGCGCAGCTATTCCTCCAAAATGCTTGCTCACGTGCTTTACCTCAAGCAAAAATTTTTTTGTCATTTTAAGTCAACCCTCCCAAACAAGCCGCGCGGGCGAGTCATGAGCACGACAATCAACACAAGAGCGTAAAACATCTGGCGCGCTGGTCCGACCAACATGCTCGGCAGCGGCACAAACCTCAACAACTCTTGAACAAGCACAACAATCAGCGCGGCAGCGACGCTTCCTTTTATCGACGCCAAGCCGCCAAGAATTACAATTGTTAAAAGCAAAATGATTTCGTTCAGGTAAAAGTTGGCGGGCTCAATGAACGAGATGTAGTGCGCGAACAAGCTCCCGGCTAAACCAGCGAAAAAAGCAGATATTGCCATGGCTTTGTACTTAACTGCTGTTGTGTTTTTGCCAAGCACGCGCAAACCAAGCTCGTCGTCGCGGGTTGCTTGCATAACCTTGCCAAAAGGTGATGAAACAAGTTTTGCAGAGAACGCGAGAGTTGCCAGCGCAACCAATCCTGCAAAAATTAAAAACGAGATAGAGTTGCTTGCGAGTGTTATGCCAAAGATTTTTGCTTGCGGTATTGCAGGTATTCCAAGCGGGCCTCTTGTAATTGCCTGAACGTTTAGCAGGAGCGAGTAAAACACAAAGCCGAATGCAAGCGTGGCAAGTGCGAGGTAATCGCCCTTGAGTTTTTTTGTTGCAAGCACTACCAGCAAACTGAACGCTGCTGCAGCAATGCCTGCTAGCAGGAAAGCAATCTCAAAACTCACTCCAAGGTTTTTCGTTAGGAGTGCAGAAGTATAGGCGCCAACCCCGAAAAATGCGACGTGGGCCAGGTTGAGCAAACCGGTAAAACCTAGTGCTAAGTTCAAACTTACTCCGAGGATTATGTAAATCGCTAGCAGAGTCAGGATGTTTAGCGCAAGCGCAAAACTCATACGTCCTTCACCCCCTTTTCAATTCCAAACAATCCTTCTGGCTTTGCAAGCAGGAAGATGAAAAGCAGTGCAAAGGCAATCGCGTCTTTGTAGCTTGAAGGCAAGAAGACAATTCCGAGATTTTCCGCGAGCCCAACGAGGTAGCTGCCGGCAATCGCTCCGGGCACAGATGCGACGCCTCCAACCACTGCTCCGGCAAAAGCCTTGACCATGAGGTTTGTTCCCATTGTTGGAGTTAGGTTTTGCTCCATTCCAATGAGCGTGCCGGCGAACGCGGCAAGGAATGAACCGACGACAAAACTCCATGCAATCACTTTTCTGCTGTCAATTCCTGCGATGTCTGCAAGCTCGCGCGAGTCAGCAACTGCGCGCATTTTCCTTCCAAGAGAGGTTTTATTCATTCCCAGCCAGAGAAAAATGAAAAACACAACGGAGCTTGCGATGATTGCCAATTGCAAAAGCGTGATTCGCGCGCCGGCAAACTCAAGCGAGCTTCGCGCACTTCCGACGGAAAGTTGCTGCACATCTGCTCCGTAAATTGCTTGAATTGCGTTCTCAATTAAAATAAGGAGCGCAATTGAAAGTATCAAAAGAACGACATTCGAGGCGCGCTTTTTTTGCATCGGCTGGTAAGCAAGTTTGTAAACTGCCAAACCGACCAGGGAGCCGAAAACTAAAGTTAAGGGAAGTGCTAAAAAAATTGAAAGATGAGCGCTTGAGAAAAGCGAGTAAAAAAAGTATCCAGCTAGCACGACAACTGCGCCGTGAGCAAAGTGCATGAATTTGTTGGTTGAGTAAATGAGCGCAAAGCCGGCAGCGACAAGAGCATAAATGCTTCCGGTGATTATGCCGTTTAAAACGTACTGAAGTGCAATCGGCATCCTTGAATTTTGCTCTGAAGGTATTTATTTTTTGCGTTGCTTGGGCAAGCGCTACGTTTTCCTAGCTCGCTCATACCAGACGAGTTTGTCCATTGCGCTGATTGCGTCCTCTGGATAATTGAACACTGGCAAGCCCTCTGTTTCAAGAGCGCGCGAGAGAGTTTCTGTAAATTCTGCGCCTGTTGAGACAACAACAATTGGTTTTTTTGTTTTCGCGCGCGCTTCTGAAATCACCTCAACGACATCTGCAGTTATCATCGGAGTTTGGTAAAGGACAAGCAACAACACAGCATCAACGTTATCGTCGGCAAGACACGCGTCAAGCGCGAGCTTGTATCGCTCAGTTGTCGCATCTCCAACTATATCTAGAGGGTTGCGTATGTTCACTCTCGCAGGCATGCGCGCTCTCAGCATTTCCAGAGTTTTTTTGGAGAAGTTAGCAAGTTCTAAATTCTCTGCAATTGAAATTTTGTCTGCGCACACCACTCCAAACCCGCCTCCGTTTGTTACAACTGCAACTCGCCCACCGCTGAACTTTGCCCCGCTCTCAACCAATGAAGCGATGTTGAACATCTCATGCAAAGTGCTTGCC
>RFLC01000115.1 GCA_003694055.1 Candidatus Pacearchaeota archaeon
ATCCAGTATCTGTCACAACGCGACCAATAGTTAACCTCTCCATTGGGCAAGAGATTTGCGAGACAGGCTATCAGCGAACTCAATGCGAAGGAACGCAATGCGGAAATGGACAGCTAGAGATTGGCGAAGTGTGCGACTCAGATATTGGAGAGTTGTGCAATTACACCTACTCTGACAACGGCTTTACTTATCCAGGGCTAATGGCTTGCAACCCAACTTGTACGGGAATGGAATGCTCAACCTCTGCAAGCTGCGGCGATGGGGAAGTTAACGGCTACAACGAGACATGCGACTTTGGCGCAGACAGCGACACATGCGAGGGTTGTTTGTGGGTATGCGCTGATGGGAGAGACAACGATGGAGACGGAAAAATTGATTTTGGCACAGATGCAGGCAACGATGACGGGTGTTGGAGAGAGGAGGATGACGAGACGCCTGCCTTCTTATTCATAAGTATTGAAAAGCCTTTGCCAGAGATTTACATCACTGACGTTCCTGATGAATTCAGACTAGAATTTACAGTGAGAAACGAAAGTTTTGACCTAGGAACTCCGGAAAGTGTAAACAGAACATTAACGAAATGCGAGTTTTATGTCTTAAACTCAACTAACGATATAGTGGTTCCAACCACTGAAATTGTATCCTGTAGAAATGCTCCAACATTATACAATATCCTAGAAATCCAAAGCCAAGGAGGGTCTAGAGTTAATGTAAGCAACTTAACAATTTTTGCAGCGCAGTTTAGTTTGGAGGAGGTAATGGACGGCGAGAGTTATAGGGTTGTGGTCAATGTTAGTGATGAAACAGGAGATGTAGAGAGTGAAAGTAAAACGTTCAGAATATTTAGAGGCGTGGAAATAACATCTCCCAAGTTCGGCACTCGCTTTGGGAGTTTGCCAGTTGAAGTAAACTTCACAACTCTCTTTGCTCCAGCTGCTTGCGAATACAGATTGAACAATGGGAGGTGGAAGAGCATTGATTGCGCGCCTCCAGGAGGTGCCAGCCCGCCTTACAACTTCTCCTTCTTGCTCAACAGAAGCAGCGGTTACACCCAGAAGTTCCATAACCTAACGCTTAAAGTAACTGACCCTGCAGGTGAAGACAAATTAGTTAAGCACATGATAATATTTGACCGCTGTCCTGGAGACATTAATAGAAATGGACAGGTTCTGGTTGAGGACTTGTCTAATATTCTATCAGTAAGTAGCGACCCTCCGCAACAACAAAGTGCATTGTTGGCCAACTGCATGGTGTCTGGAATGATAGGTTGTCCGGATATACGCGTCCAAGACTTTAACTTAAGAGTGGATATTATAGACATAGTAATATTCGTTCAATCGTATTTCGGGCAGACTTACTCCCGTGATCCGAGATACTGCACAGACAGGATAATTAATCCGCCGGGCGGTCCGCGGCCAACTGGCTAGCTCTCTAAACCACTAGCCAAAAACTTCGCG
>RFLC01000116.1 GCA_003694055.1 Candidatus Pacearchaeota archaeon
CCCATGATTGTTATGCTTCGCTTGATGCGTGCAAGAGTTGTGTGCTTGCTCACCTCAATAACTGTCTGCCAATAGCTGTCGTTGTGATGGTATAACTCTGAGCCAAGAACGAACTCAACATCCTTTGGATTAGCGCCCACGCAAAGCAAACTTGCTTTCAGACCCTCTTTGAAATATCCAACTGCCACACGCTTTATCACTTCTCTATCTCCTCCAAGCTTGTCGTTTATCCACGTGTGCCAGTCTGCCAAAAAAATGCTTGCCTTCACTCCAGCTTCAATCATTTCTTTTACTTTTGCCATGCAAACTATTCCTGTTCCAAGATGAATTTTCCCAGAAATCTCAAACCCAATGTAGTGCTTCGGCTTGCTCACCCTTTCCAACACGTTTTCAATCTCGCCCTCTCCAAGCACATCTGCAGTGTGCCGCTTTATCAAACTCACTCTCTCGCTAATTTCCATCACTCCCTCCAACTTTCAGAGCTTTATTAAATTTCCCCTCTTTGACACATACTTCTTTTGCAAACACCCCATTTTCAACTATGCGGGCGCATTTTGCGTAAAGGTAAGGATAACACTTTCCCGCGGTTCGCGCTCCTAGTTCGGCATCACCACTTGCTGAGCAGAAGCTTTCACACTCAGAAGAATCAGTGCAAGGTTTTCCTCCGTCTGTCGTCGGCAGATTGCAGCTATATCTCGCTTTACTAGAATCTTCGCTCTCTCCTTGCCAAATGCCCCACCTTCCGCCAAGCTCTTCGCACAACTCCCTTGCTTTGCTAACCATCTCTCCCTCTCCCTTACCTTGTTGAACAAAACTCACAAACGCTGCCAGCCTAGACCGCATGTCATCCCTTGCCTGCTGAACCCTGTCAACCTTCCCGCTCTTTGTCCACTTCACGCCAAAATAAACTCCTGCCAAAAAGACGAGCAAGAGCAAAAGCGCGCTCAACACAAGACCTGCCTTTTTGTTCATCTGAAAAGCTAGCTAGCGTGATTAATAAAGATTGTGAATCTCTCCTCCC
>RFLC01000117.1 GCA_003694055.1 Candidatus Pacearchaeota archaeon
CAATTACTTACCGGAAACTAGCGGCTAGCGCTGAGCGTTCGCTTCCAAATGGCCGGCCAGAACCGGAAATTGAATTTTGGAGCGGGAGACGGGAATCGAACCCGCGTCCTCAGCTTGGAAGGCTGATGCACTGCCACTGTGCTACTCCCGCGTCGCTGCTTACTCTATCGCAGGGTTACGGGTTTTTCAAGCCGCCGCGGTTGATTATTTCAGCAAAGTTGCTACAATAAGGCGACTACGGCAGCCGCTATGGAGAAGAAATCAAAATTCTACATCCCCCGCCGCGCGAAACTGCTCATCGTGTTTTTCGCCGTGGTGGTAGCTTCGTATTCGCTCACCCGGATTATGAATGGCTCGGCGAGCATCCCCAGCGAGTTTCAGGAAGCGCGCGAACAGGGAGCAATCATCGCGCAGAATATTGTTTCGCTTTCCGGCGACTCTTCGAAAATTTTGAAGAGAATCAGCGAGCTCGATAAGGAGAAGCGCTACATCGAAGCGGTGACAGAAGCGAAGAAAGTGCTGGAGAGGAGTGCGGCAATTCGCAACGAGGCAGTGAAGCTTGCGGCAGAGCTGGAGAAAATGACCAAGGCGCTCGACAGCATCAAGGGAGGGAAGGCGAAAAATGCCGCACTGGAATCGATTACCAATTGGGTGGCGCTGATGAATCGCCTTGTGGACTACAGCGCTTCGCTCTCGCGGCTTTCCGAAGTGCTGCAGGCGCGCTTTGAGAACCGCCCGACTGACCAGCAGGTAGGCGTGCTCATTGAGCAGGTGAACGCGGAGATTCGCTCTATCAACAATTTCAACGAGCAGGCGCGGCAGGCAATCCGCCGTATGGACTTTCTGGTGCGATAGCGGTATGCTCGAGGGGAGGCGCCTGTAGCTCAACGGTGAGAGCAGCCGTCTTATAAGCGGCAGGTTCCTGGTTCGAATCCAGGCAGGCGCACTAAAACCTGACTTTTCTAAATTTACCGGGGTTTTTCGAAGGAATAACGAGAGGTGCCAAACTGTCTTCATTGGAGCTTGTTTCGAAACAGGAATTGTGGTAGTCTTTTTGCGAGAAATTCGTAGTGAATTTCTCAACAAGCACTTTTAAGACCCAAAAGAAAAGAGGTGAAGAATATGGAGAAGCAGGTTGAACTCCCTAGGGAATTTTCTTGGAAGATCACAGTCAAGCCAAAGAAGCAGATTCCCGATACGATCGTCTTCCAGGAACAGTGTAGCTCTGGCCCCGGTGGCGGTAGCCAGTGTAGCGGTCAATGCGGTGGCGGCAAGTGATCGCTTGTCGCAATGCAAGGGCGTAGTGATTGAGAATAATTACTACGCCCTATTTTTTACTGATTTTAAAATGTCCTCTGGGTTCGTTTTCATGAGTTCTTCCCAAGAAATCTCTTGATTCATTTTTCTAAATTTTTTCACCAACCAATAACCGACAGAATATCCTGTCCAACGCTTATATTTATCATTACCGAAAAGTACTGCCTGGTGCAGCTTGTCATCTTTAGAATTTATCTTGGGATATACCTCTCTTAATATCTCGGAAGCCTTCTGTTCCGAAAGGGCTATAGCCCATGGAGCCGGTTTTGTCTTGAGAACATCCTCCCTAAAATTTTCTGCAAGCCCCTCATTTACTATGTGATCCAACAGTGACCACTGAGCATAGCGATCGAAGTGGTAATAAAAAGAAATAGTATGATTTATTTCGTGCGCAACACTATTTGCAATTGCCTCTTCAGTAAAAATATCTGGTGCAACAAAAAGATGTAAAACACAACTATAAACTGCGAAACCAAACGAACCATTCAAGGCGGAGTCTTTTTCTGATGGAAACCATGGAAATATAAAAATAAAATTTTTTGTTGGAAGAGGTAAAATTTTATTACATCTTTTGATTGTAGTTTGGATGGTCTTGCTAATTCTTCGTTTTTCTTTCTCCGAAAGGTTTCTATACTTACTATTATTGTAATTTCCTATGCGATGCAACAAATCTTTCCGTAACATATTCTCATTGGCGTAGCCAGCATATTCTATGGTATTCTCATTGCGCATCGCTTCTATAATCAAATCAACAAGCTTTTGCTTATCTTTCACTAAAGCTGGTTCAGGAAAATAAAAGTTAATTTCGACTAGACTAGAGCTCCTCACGCACTTTATGTTATCAAAGTAAAAACAGGACGGAAAGCGTAGCTTTCCGTCCTGGATGTTATGCGAATGGGTGTGGGAACTTAGTAAGCTCCCGGTATGAAAGCTTCTTTTTCCCAAGCTCTTTTCCAACTGCATAAATTCTCTTCATGCCTGCCGGTTCTTGTCTAAACCCGAAAGTCATTGGCACCATACCAGGAACAATAGAGCGAATAATATGCAAGTCTCCGTTTCCGCCGTGCTCTTCGGAAAGATGTAGTGGAACTGTAAAGAGACGCCATCCTTTCATTGAGAAACGACCAAGGAGTTCATCCCACGATTGAGCTGCCCCCTTGCCAACTTCTCTGAATGCAACCGTGCGATGGCAACGGATTAAGAAATCAGCCTTGCGGAAGTACCGCTTTTGCCCGTAGAGTTTCCCATGGTCAATTGGCCATATTACCTCATGAGGCTTGATAGTTTCTGGGGGGCCATTTTGGAGGCGTGCCAGAACCATGGCTTCAACTTCCATGAGCGCGTGATCAACGGCATACTCTACATCAAAACTTGCGCACGAAGCACAGGGTGTATAAGTAAATTTTTCACTTTGAGCTATGATGGAAATAACTGGCGCAAGGTCAAGAGTATGATCTTTGACCCAAACTCGAAATCCGTTTTTCCGGAGCTCTCTCATACGTTTCCTGACTGATTCAGGCAACGTCTGCTCTCGAACTGTCGGGAACCGACACTGAGTGAGGTAAGCGATCATAAATGAATCTCGTTCAACGAGCTCCAATGTGCCAGTTTCAACGGCTTTTTTCCTGCCAGGATAGGCCGCAACTCCTGATGAATTTGCATAGCAGTAGTACGGTGTTTTGGGAAAATATGGGAAGTAGACATGATCGGCCAGGATGTAGACTCTAGCCCCAGTCATTTCATCATACCCTTCTGTCCACGCATACTCTGCTTTTTCGTCAAATGGTCTGAACGGGAATCTCTTCAGGCGGTACTGTGCCGGGTGGAATTTGATGACGCTTCGCGGATCAATCGCGTTTTCAAGATCAGTAAATGCTGCCTGAATTAAATTGTTTGGGACGTTACCGCAAGCGGTCCATTCTTTTGCTTCAGCTATGGCTTTGATGTAGGCCAACCGAGGCGAGGTATCCCTGCCATGTGACCAGCTCCGCTTCTCCGACAACCTCGCGGAAGCAATGGCAAAGGGTGGGCGGTATTGCTTACTCGGCATTTGCCACTGCACTTCAATCTTAGTATTTGAGGATTTACCCTTAGCAGATTTATTCTCAAGACCAAAGATTGTCGTGATTAGTGGGTGATATCGCTTCGGGAGATTAATAGCTTCAGCGAGAAGCCTTTCGTTAAATCCACCGACTTCCACCGTCGCAATGCAATGCTCAACTGCGGAAATATTGATATTTTGCGCAGCGTGACCAGCCTCAAGTATAACGAATAGAATGCTGCGACTACCGTATTTCTCCGCCGTTACCTGAAATGAGCCGCTAATTACAACCACTCCGTGTGCGCCTTCCATCATCATCGGATCGATAAATGATCTGGCGAAACGATTAAGATCCATTGACACTAGTTCGAACCCAACTGAATCGGGAGAGCTCAAATATACACGGTATACAGCAGGGGCAAGCTGTCCAGTTTGCCGCAGTAAAGCAACATGGAGTTGGAGCGGGTAGAGCGCGCCAGCCGAAGGCACTGTTCTACGACCATTTTCTACTTCTCCGTAGGCACTCCAAAGCATGTTAACAATGCTCTGAAGCGGCACATCACCAGCGAATTTGCGGATAGATCTTCTGTTTTTGAGAAGACTTCCATGCAAACATGGTGAGGTCTGATATTCTTTGCCGCCCGTGCCTTCCTTCTGCCTCTGCTTAGCCTTTTTCACCAAGCGCATTTTATCTTCTTCGCTCAAAGACAAAGGAAATCCGATTGGGCTTTCCACAAGTTCCCAAACTACTTCGCTAGCTGCTGATCCGTCAATGAGAACATTTTTACGATGAAGATCATCGACTAGGCTAAGCAAAGATTTCTCGTCCCAACGGTTTTTCAGCAAGCCGATGATTTGATCGACTGGCCTCTTGCCGTTGCAGAGCGCAACAAGCTGCTCCATAAGCTTACGAGGAGCTTCTACTATCACTTCGTTGTCGCTGAGGTGAAAGGTGGTTTTTTGTCCTACGATAACGAGACGAGCTGCAACAAATGGCAAGAATGTTTTATCCATCTCACTTCTCCTTTTCTGGTCATGCTGAACCGCTTGTGAGGTAGTCGGTATGACTTGTGCTCAACTTTGGTCTCCACAAAGACTATCTCCTAAGTCGCTGACGGTCTGCTATCCTAACTCATCGAGAGCGAGGATGCTCCGTGTCGTTGAGAATCGAGGAGTACCGCGTTTTGATCTCTTCCGTTGATCTGCATGTAGTTTTCTCTCTGTCTCTTCTATTGTGAAAGTTCGATCTTGGAAATCTACGTGATTTCCACAAAAATTACTTTACCACAAATCTTGATTCGAAACAAGCTCCAGTGAAGACAGTTTGATATCTCTCACCATTCCAATTTTTTGAAAACCATGGCAAAATTTATAAAAGCAAGATTGTATTGTGATATAGGGCAAGAGCCAGGCGGCAGAGTCGTGAGGTGGGACAAGCCGCAAGCGAAGCGGGCAACAATCTTCCCTTGTCAGCAATTCGTGATAAAATAAACAAGTTCGAGCGGAACAGTATAATTGCACTATATCAGTACTACAGAAGGTGCGAAGGGTAATCAACAAAAATGCAGGGGTCAATCAATCCAATTCGCATAAAAATTATCCTCGGGAGTACGCGGCAGGGGCGTTTCAGCGAGAAGCCGGGAAAGTGGATTTTGGAGGAGGCGAATGCCCTTGATAACGTTGCCGCGGAGCTGCTCGACTTGCGCGATTACCCAATGCCGTTTTTCGACAGCGCCACTTCGCCTGCGGGAGCGAAAGGAAACTATGCGCACGAAGCAGTGCGGCGATGGGCGGAAAAAATCAACGAGGGCGACGCCTTTGTCATCATCGCGCAGGAATACAATCATGGGTACACGGCGGTCCTCAAAAACGCGCTGGATATGATTTATCCGGAGTGGAACAGAAAACCCGTCGGCTTTGTTGCCTATGGCGGCGTGATGGGCGCCCGCGCGGTAGAGCAGCTCCGGCAAGTTGTTGTGGGGCTTGGCATGGCGCCGATACAGAGCACGATCCATATTCC
>RFLC01000118.1 GCA_003694055.1 Candidatus Pacearchaeota archaeon
AATAAATAATCTAAAAATAAAAAACGCTTACTGAACCTCAAAATCCCCCTACCACCTCTTTCTGTTCAAAACAAAATTGCTGAAGAAGTTAAAAAACGAATGCAACAAGCCGAGCAGTTGCAGAAAGAAGCAAAGGAAATTTTGGAGAAAGCAAAACAGGAAGTTGAGAAGATGATTTTAAGTTAAGTTTTTCTGCTTCAAATAAAATCAAGGAAACACAACCTTCCTGAAAAAGCAAAATCTCCCGGCTTTTCCGTATTTGTGCACTAGAAAGTTGACGAACTGCCTGTCTGCTAGGTTAATTTGCCTGTCGTAAATGAAATCTGCTCTTTCCTCGTATTTGCCCGCTTTCCAGAGTCTGTTCACATACCTAACATCCGCGCGGTTTAGCCTGCCGTCCCTGTTCACATCTCCAAAGTCAACAATCTCGCAGACGCTTGACTGCGCTAGATAGTCCATCACCGTCACTTCGCCGTCATTGTTAAAATCTTTTGTTCGCCAGAGCATGTTCACAATAGACCGATCAGCCAAGTTCACAACTCCATCATCGTTGACATCTGCCCGCTCGTCAAAAATCTGAGAGCGCCAGTGTTTGTTCACATACTCAACATCATCGTGATTTAGTCTGCCGTCAAAATTCATGTCTGCCAAAACTAAAGCTTCCCTAGCTGTCAAATCCCAGTAGCTTGCGCTCACCAATCCTGCCAAAACAACAACGCTTGCTAACGCAAACATCACTCCTAGCTTTCTTTTTCCCATGCTGTTCTCACTTTTTGGTAGTATTTAAATCTTTCGGTTTTGCTTCGCTTTGCCCTCACCCTCCAACTTAGCTCTCAGTTCCTCGCCAATCTCAAAAATTAACTTCTTGGCTTTGTAGTAATCTTCTTTCTTTCCTGTTGCATGAAAAAGCGAAATCTTATGCTTCAGTTTCATAAGTTTAAGCTCCTCGATGTAGGTGTCAATCCCTTGCTTCCTCAACTCGCTCATCTGAGAAGCAAGCGCTTCCCTCTCTGAATTCAGATGCTCTACAACTGCCCGAAGCACATTTCTCTCAAGCTCGGCATGATTTCGCGAAGTTCGTATTGCCCGGTCCAGCGACCTGTCGCGCGCGCTCAGCGACGGCGTTTGCTTGTAATGCTCCAAAAACCTCTCTGTCTGTTTTTCATTCATCAAAGTTATGATGTGAAACAACTCCTCAACATGCTCAAAGTTCAAAAGCTGCCTTATCCTTGCGTCACTCAAATTTAACTCTCCGCTCGACCCTCTCACCTTCTGCTCTCTCCTCTGCCCGCGCCTCTCAACCTTTGCCTTTCCCATTTTCACTCAACCTGCCCTCCTTCTCAGCTAAAGAATTATCCAGTTTCTCCAAAACTCCAATTGCGCGGTTGAAATCAGCCAAACTCAAAGTAGCTGAGAACATTTTTATCTTCCCAGGCACAGACAAAGCAAGCGTTGACTCATACTCAACATCCACTCCCTTTTTCCTCAACTCACTTATCCTCTCCCTCACATTCTCAAGCATTAATTGCAAGCCCTCAACCATGTTCTCCACAAGAAACTTAACAACATCCCTCTTAGTTCTTGCGCTCGC
>RFLC01000119.1 GCA_003694055.1 Candidatus Pacearchaeota archaeon
CGCGAAGCTGTGCGAGCGCGGCGCTTTTTCCAAAAAGGCGCGCGAGTTGTGAGAGCGCGCCGCCTCATTTAGAAAAGCCGCACTGATTTGTCAAGCTCGCCTTTGCATGCAATAAAAACGCGCGCCGCTCAGCCGCTCAGCATGCTGCGAGAGAAAGTGTATATACAAGCGCATATACAAAAATTAAGCTTTCTCTAGCAAGCTGGAAACGCGCAATGGGTTTCACTCAACAACTGCCTTAATCCGCCTGATGCCAGCTGCAACGCTTTCCTCTTTCACAATCTTAAACTTTCCTATTTCTGCAGTGTTCTTAACATGAGGTCCTGTGCAAATCTCTTTGCTAAACCACCCTCTCGGATCTGACGGGTCAAGAATTGTGTAGACAGACACAACTTCAGGATAGCGCGCGCCGAACTCTGCTTGCGCCCCGCTTTCCATCGCCTGCCCTAGCGGCATCTCCTCACGCACAACCTCCAACCCCTGCGCAATTTTCTCATTCACTAACTCTTCAATTTTCTCAATCTCTTCTTTCGTCAACTTCCGAGGAAAGTTAAAATCAAACCTCAGCCTTTCAGGTGTTATGTTGGAACCTTTTTGCTTTATGTTCTCATCGCCTAAAACTTTTCTCAGCGCCTCGTTCAAGAGATGTGTTGCTGTGTGCAGCTTGCGCGTCTTCTCTGACTCGTCAGCTAGCCCTGACTTAAACATTCCCCTGCTCGCAGTTCTGCTCAGCTCTTGATGTCTGCGGAACTCCTCATTGTAAGCTTCAAGGTCAACCTTAACCCCTCGCTCGTTCGCCAACTCTAGCGTCATCTCAATTGGAAAGCCGTAGCTTTGGAACAAGAGAAACGCATCTTTGCCAGAGATAACCTCCCCTTGCGCAACCTCGTTGAACTTCTTCAAACCTTTTTCAAGAGTTCTTAAGAACCTCTCTTCCTCTAGCTCTAGCTCCTCGACGATAAACTTGTGGTTGCGCGCTAGCTCTTGATAGTCAGGATAGTGAGCGATGACAACTTTCGCGAGCGCTGTGGCAAATCCTTTCTCCAAGCCAATGAGTTTTGCATACCTTATCGCGCGCCTGATTAACCTCCTCAACACATAACCTTGCTGCACATTACTTGGCCTCACGCCCCGCTCATCTCCCAAGATAAACACAGCCGCTCTCAAGTGATCCGCGATTATTCTCATCTCCCTTTTCTTCTCCTCATAACTCTTTCCAGACAACTTCTCAATCTCTCTTATCAACGGCAGAAAAGAATCTGTCAGGTAGTCGTCGCAACTCCCGTCGAGAACAGAGAGAGTTCGCTCCACGCCCATGCCAGTGTCAACATTCCTTTGCTTTGCCTTCGCATAAAAATAAACATTCTTCTCTAGCACCTCGTTAAGCTCGTGCGCTGTAGTTGCTGACGCCTTCCGCAAACCTTCAGGAAACTTATCAGCCAACTTTGCGTTGGTGTTGCCAAAAGAAACAAACAACGCGAGCGCGGGAGAGAGTTTCTTCTCATCAAAAAGATTTTCAAGTTCCTCACTAGTTTTCGGAAACTCTACAACCTCAACAGCAAGATGAGAGAAATCATCAATTGCGCTTTTCTTAAACTCTTCTAAAGAGCCAACAACTAAGAATTTTTTTGTCTTGAATTGCTCCAGCACATCCCAAATGTCGCGCGCCAACCGGCCCTCGCGAAAAAGCAGTTTCTCGTCGATAAAAATCGCATCAAGTTTTTTCCTTTCGTACTCCATGAACACGTCGTTCCAAATTTCAACCCATCTCTCGTCGCTAGGGTCAAACCTTTCTGGAGGTTCGTCCTCGCCAACCCAGTAAAACATCTCTGTGTCCGGCCCGCACGGACCTGTCTCTCCAGCTGGTCCCCACCAGTTGTTGCGCATGCCAAGAAAAGCAATTCTCTCGCGGGGCACTCCGAGCGATTCCCAAATCTCAGCAGACTCATCATCTTTTGGAATCCCTCTTTCCCCATCCCCAGCAAAACAACTTATCGCTAATCTCTCCTTTGGAAAGCCAAGAACTTTTGTCAAGAACTCAAAAGAAAATTCAATAGCTTCTTTTTTCCAATAATCCCCAAGCGACCAGTTTCCGAGCATCTCAAAAAAAGTGTGGTGAACGCTGTCGCCAACCTCGTCGATATCGCCAGTGCGCAAGCACTTTTGCACGCTTGTCAATCTCCTTCCCAGTGGATGTTTCTCTCCCTGCAAAAACGGCACAAGCGGATGCATCCCGGCAGTTGTGAAAAGCACGGTCGGATCGTTCTCAGGAATCAGCGAAGCAGATGGAATTTCCTTGTGCTTCTTGCTCTTGAAAAAATTTATGAACGCCTCGATTAGATCTCTTCTTGTTGAAATTCCCATGACTTGCTAAATTCCGCCTCATTTATAAAACTAATCCTGCTCCATCCTAACTCTTAAACCGCTGCATCTATTGAGGAACCCTAAGCGAAATTTCATAGGGTTTACTCGACAAAGTCTATTCCGAGTTCTTCTTCGAGAATTTTGCTTTCCTCGTCGAGAGCAAACTCGCTCGAACCGAGGATTTGCGAGCTCTTTACGCCTGTGACAATCAGCAACACTCTCAAGTTGTTTTCCATGTCTGGCGAAATTTGCGCCCCTGAGATTATTTTTGCTTCCGGAGATATTTTCTTGTTTATCACTTCCATCACTTCTTTATACTCCTCAAGCGAGAAGTCGTTGCCGCCGATTATGTTGACAAGCGCGCCGGATGCGTTGGTTATGTCCACATCCAAGAGAGGATTGTTTATTGCGCGCTCAACAGCTTCTTTCGCTCGCTGCTGCGAGTCAGACTCTCCGATACCAATCAACGAAACCCCTCCGTCGCACATCACTGCTTTCACATCTGCAAAGTCAAGGTTCACTAAGCCGGGTTTTGTTATAAGTTCTGTTATGCCCTTCACTGCATTTGTGAGGATTTCGTCAGCTAGCTTGAATGCTGTGTGGATTGGCAGTCCTGGCGCGATTTCCAAAAGCTTGTCGTTTGGAATCACAATCAGTGTGTCAACAATTGCCGCTAGTCGCTCAAGCCCGCTCTGCGCGTTGTCAATTCTTTTCATTCCCTCAACTGAGAACGGAATTGTGACAACAGCAATTGTCAGCGCACCTACTTTTTTCGCAAGGCGAGCCACCACCGGCGCAGCTCCTGTTCCTGTACCGCCTCCAAGCCCGCAGGTTATGAAAACCAGGTCAGAGTTTTGAAGCGCTTTCCTAATCTCCTGCTCAGATTCTCGCGCAGCTTGCTCCCCCACCTTCGGATTGCTCCCTGCTCCAAGTCCACGGGTCAGCTCCTTGCCGATAAGAATTTTCGTGTCAGCGTTCGTGTAAAGCAGGTCCTGCGCATCAGTGTTGATGGCAATAATCTCGCATCCCTTTATTCCTATTTCTTTCATTCGCGATACAGTGTTCCCTCCTCCGCCTCCGCATCCAACAACTTTCACCCGAGCGCTCTGGCTTTGGAGAATTGACTCAAGCTCCTCATCCACATCCCTCTTCCCGCTAGACTGAGAAAATGCATGACTCTGC
>RFLC01000120.1 GCA_003694055.1 Candidatus Pacearchaeota archaeon
CTCTCGCTCTGGCAAAAGTCACTCTGCCTGCTCGCTCACTGCACCCGCGCGCTTTGCCGAATAAAACTCCACACAAGCTAAAAAGTGATAACCCACACTAACTGCACGGCGTGAGTAAGCAACGTTTGACGCACGAGAGCAAGCGCGCGTGGCAATTTCTTTAACAACTCAAACGCTTTTTCCTACGACAAATTTTTCACGCCACGCCGAACGTCAAAGCATCTTTTGCGCAGCATTCCATGTACGCGCGCCACCTACGCTCGCGCGCCGCGTTTGCGCCCCACTAAAAGCGCCACAACGAAATCCATTATTTCCAGAATAATCTCGCACTCAATTCCCGCGCTAAACTGCTGAGATTTCTCTCGCGCGAAGTAAAAAGCGATTAACGAGATCCTGCATCACGCTTCTTTCTCAGCAATGAAGAAAACTTTATTAGACTGCACTTCCTCAATTTTGTCATCCCTCTCGTAAACAGCGCTCGCTGGAGGCAGTTCAAACTTGCCCACAACTCCTAGCTTTGAGTAAATTATGTAAGAGTAAATGCGCTCCTCGCCTGCAACAAGTTTGTCGATATTCCAGTAGAGTCTGCGAGTCTTGTGGTCAATCCTGTCAGGTTTCTTGCCGTATTTCTCGTATAGCTTTGCCATCGCTGGAATTGTGTCAATTATTTGGACTTTCTCAACAGTCGAGCGCGCCTTGACCTGCAAGCTCACCTTAAGCGCGAACTCTCCCTTCTTCGTCTTCACGAATGAAACAGACTTCGTGAGCGTGACGCTCTTCCTGAAGTAAGCTGTCAGCGCAGCTGCTATTATAACAAGAAGGAATATTATCAAAATAGGAAATACATAATTTGTCGTGACAACAACCTGAAGCTTCTCGCCAGGGGCCAGCACCTCATCCCAAATGTAAGTTGTGCTGAACCCGTTCTTTTGCGCATAAGTTGGTTGAGGTGATAGTGTTGTGAACAACTGCACGAGCGCGTTCTTTCGCGCGCGCACGACAACTCTCGCAGGCGTGTTCCCGATGTTGTGCTTTTCAATCACAACCTTTTTCACAAAAGTGCCTTCCTTCCACCCGATTGTTTTCACATTCTGAGAAGCAACATAATTCACAACCCCGTCCAACGAGGACTTGCTCTCGCCGTACGAAATGTCTATTTGCACAAGATAAGGTCCAAACACCACACTCTCAAGTTTCGAGCTTTTAATCGGGAAGTGCAAAACAACCTCGCCCTTCGGCCCAACTGACACCTCTTTCTCGCCAGAGAAAAACACTGAGTTAAAGTGAACTCGCACGCCTTCTATTGGAACATCAACTTTGTTCCTAACCCTCACCGTTGCCTGCGTATCAGTTTTTGATATGTCATCCACAACGAACTCAAGAGCTTGTTTGAGAGGAACTATTTTAAGTTGCAAAAAGTCGCGCCATATTTCTGTGTTTATCCCTTTGACCTGGTATTCAAACACAAAATTCCCTTCGTTTCTATCGAGGAGTGCTTTGCTTGGTCGTACCTCTGCAACCACCTCCTTCGTTTCCCCGTGCTTGATTAAGAATTGCTCGCTTGGTTCAATGCTTACGCTCAAAAGCGAGTAAATGCGGAAATAGTCATCGTCGCCGTTGTTCGTGATTTCAAATTTGTAGCTCGCGGAATTGCCAATTTCCTTGACAATCACATTTTGTAGAGCCTCTTTTTTGACAGTGAAGTCGAGCGATTGCGCAGCCGCGAGTGCGCTGAAAAAAATCAACCCTATCGTGAAAATTGCACTTGCTAAAACCTTTCTTTCCATTTAGGAAAGTATGCTAAGATGTTTATAAAAATTTGGGTTGTCCGCGCGCCAACTAATCAGCGCACACACTCCAACGATAGTTTGAGAATCAGTACAAATGCCTCGTTGGAATTGAAAAACTAGACATCTTTCTACCTCACAAACAACTCAATTCTCGACGGCAGACTATCGCAACTCTCAGCCCTATAACTTGCGCACTTAAGCTTCAGAAAGAAAGCAGTGTGATAAGAAAACAATAACCTGCACATAATGAACTAACGCGCTCGCGTGCAACCTTCACTTGACTCAAGATCAGGAGTTAAGCTAGTTTAAATTTGGCAAGGCGTGTTCTTTCCATGCCAAGCATTGCCGTGAGTTTCACGCCAAGATAGTTAAGCATTACCGTTGCGTACGCTCCCCCAGCTCTGCTAATGAGTTTATCTGAGTTTAATACAGTTGTAATTAACATCGTAAGGTCCCAATGTAGGGTCTGCATC
>RFLC01000121.1 GCA_003694055.1 Candidatus Pacearchaeota archaeon
GTGTAGAAGACAGTGATTTCACTTACCCCCTTCACTTACCCCCCATGGAACCAGCATCTTTTTTCTTCACTTCTTTCACCTCAGTCTTGAGAAATCACAATCCCTACAGCTAATTCGTTGCAAAACTCTTTCCAGTCTTTCTCTTCCTTCGTCTTGTGCTCCTTGTCCAGCCACAAATGCCAGCAGTTGATTAGCAGCGAAGTGAAAAGATAGTTCCAACTGGCAGCACGGTCACCTGTGCAACCTCCACCACGAGTCTTTCCGCTTGGCCGATATGGCCATGTTCGACCGTGCATGACTTTGTTGAACCTGTCACACGCATTAAAAGCTTCCTTGTAGACGTCAAACACCAGCACTTCCCCTTCCCTCTTCTTTGTCGCCACAACCTTGAAGGCATTGCTCATGACGAATTTCTTGCCTACGGTCGTGTCTTGCGACCAATGCAGCGTGGCTGCTTCGCCTGTATTGGAATTGAAAATGGATGCTGACTCGCCAGACTGCCTGACTTTGCGTTCCAACATTGCTACAATAGCTTTGAAACGACTTGCCTTGAGAGCTGCTATGTAAGAAATCCCCCGCTCGTTCAGCTGCTGACGCCCAGTGCTGTCAAGGTAGTAGGACTCCATTACAAGCAAGGTTTCTTTCTCTTTTTACTTCAATGACTGTTGCCCACTCACTCACAATCTCACTTGTCTTTATGCTTCTTTCCATTGCTTTGCTGGCGTCGTGAGCTCGAGTGTATACTAAGAAAGGTTCGTCGTTGCTGAGAAAGACACAGGCTTGGTAGTGCCAGAGCCCGACCTTCGAGGGTTTGGTAGGGACCTTCCTCACAATGCCTGAGGAACCTGTGAAATAAAAAAAACCTTCTCATCACCGACCATGACCTCACCAAGGCTTGCTAGGGCGTTTTGCATGTGTTTGCTGAACTGTGCTTCTTCTGCACCGTACTCGACCCAGAAAGCGCTGTGGATACGTTTCAGTTTGTTGATTCCTACGAGCTTTTTGTTTGTGAGGGTTTCGAGTTCTTTGTTGCTACTACGAAGCGCAGTTTCATAGTCACTTCCCGCCTCCTGCTTGCTGACCTTGAACCCACACACGACAGGCAAGATAGTGCAACAC
>RFLC01000010.1 GCA_003694055.1 Candidatus Pacearchaeota archaeon
CGCGAGGAATTTAAAAACAGGACTAAAACAAACAAAGCTTCGATGATGCTTGCTCTGGTAACTATTGCAATTCTAGCATCCATTCTAGTCGTGTTCTCAACCAATTCATCTAACAATCCAACGGGCGAGCAAAACTCAAGTCAGGGCAAGCAGGAAAACTTGATTGACCCGTCGGAAATTGTCTCAGGAGGCGTGCCAAAGGATGGCATTCCTTCCATTGACTCCCCGAAATTTGTGAGCGCAGATGAGGCAGACAAATGGCTAGATGACGATGAGCTTGTGCTTGCTCTTTCTTACAAAGGAGTCAACCGAGTTTATCCGTTGCAAATAATGGTGTGGCATGAGATAGTTAATGATGTAGTTGCAGGCGACCCAATACTTGTAACATACTGCCCATTGTGCGGCTCCGGCATTGCGTACAAACGAGAAATCGACGGCGAGGCTGTTGAGTTCGGAGTTTCAGGAAAACTCTACAACTCAAACCTTGTTATGTATGACAGAAAGACCAACACATACTGGACGCAAATCGACGGCAAGGCTGTTGTTGGCGAGCTCGCTGGAAAAGAGCTTGAGCCAGTTTCAATTGACACAACAACTTGGGGAGAGTGGAAACGCGCGCATCCGGACTCAGAAGTGCTCAGCAGAGAGACAGGATACTCCAGACCATACGGCCATGATCCTTACGGAAACTACTACACAAGCAACTCTCTATTGTTCAATGTCGGAAAAACAGACAACACAATTCACCCGAAGACAGTTGTGTTTGGGGTGGAAGTTAATGGGCATTACAAAGCATACAAAGAGCAAGACTTGAAGCAGCAACCCGAGATTATCGACGAGATTGGAGGGGTGAGAATAAAGATTGAGAGAGAAAATGATGGGAAAGTTAGGGTTACAAACCTAGCCACAGGAAAGGAAATCGTGAAGGAGCGCGACTTCTGGTTCGCGTGGTATGCGTTCCATCCTGACACTGAACTTTACAACGGGTCAACAAGCGCGAGCGAATAGATTTACAACGCGCGTGAGCGTTCGCGCGAGTTTTCAAGAGCTGGCGCGGCGCTTTGCCGTCGAGAAATTTAGACTTAGCTCAACAACGCAACGAAATGCTTGAAAAAATCGAGGTGGCGCGCGCTAAGCTCTAGAATTTTCATGCCGTGCTGCGCTCAAAACGCGCGTTCGCACAACTCGCGCGCCTCCTCTGAAAAAGTCCCGCGCTCGCGCCCCAACGCTCCAACTCCGCACCCCGCAGAAAAAACTCGCAACGCCTATCGCATTGCGCTGCTTATGGAACGTGCAGAAGCAACCTTCTTTTCAAAACCCTGCTCTAGCTCACTCAACAAACAAATAAAACCCAAATATCGCAAGTGCAGAGATTATGGTTATGATTGCAAAGGCAAGCGTTTCCTTCCAAAATCCTTCGTTGTCTTTCGTCCGAGCAGAAATCGCGTAAATTCCAAAGAATAACACAAGTGTTATGATGCTCTTGCTCACCCAGTGATGCCCTGTCAATCCGGTGAGGAAGGATTTGAATGCTTGCGACTCCTCGCTTAAAATTGTCATTAGCGCAACTCCAACCGCGCTCACGCTTCCTGCAATGCTTCCAGCTCTTACATTCATGCTCTCACCCCTGCTTCAAGCGCACTCCTCACAGCGTCGGAGATTATGTATCCAGAGAGTGCAATCAATCCTGCAAGCAAAACAATCACAACGCTAATCAACAAAACCGCTCTCCTCAACTCGTCCTTGCGTTTGCCGTCGACATGCGCCTCGCCTTTCTTCAAAAGCATCAGTGCAAAAAACGAAAGGAGCGGAAGGAGCAAGAACACATGCTCTTTGGTTTCCATAACAATGCTGTGCGCCCAGGGTTTTGGCCCTGCTTTCACCAGCGGCTTCTCGTGAGGAGTGTAAGTGTTGACATAAAAAATCCCTCCGAAAATCCATGACAAGAGGAAGCACGCAATGCCAAGCGATGCTGCAATCTGCGCGCGCTTCAACCTTCTTCTCGTCGGTTTAAGCATCTCAACAAACACCCAGATAAACGCGGCAATCCCAAGCTCGCCGAGAAAAGCATGAATCCCAACTAAAGCTCCTCCGCTCATCACACACCTCAGCACATTAACGGGGTAAACATTTATAAACTTTTCTAACCTACGCTTTTAAAGAGGTGGAAAATTAAGAAGGAAAACTTGCTAAAGATTGTGCTCGTGATTGGCATGCTCCTCTCAGCTCTTTTGATTTATGAGCATTTCTCTGAGAGCGCAAGCAAGTTTTGCACATTCGGCAACTCGCTCAACTGCGGCGTTGTGAACAAAAGCCCTTACGCAAATCTCGACGGCATTTCCTACCTTTTGACAATAGACCTCGGCTTGCCCCTTCCAATCATCAGCATCTCAGACGCAAACCCTGTGCTTGACTTGCTCACTTCCAACGCCTTTCTCGGCTTGCTCACATTGCTCTTTTTATTCGCTCTCGTCCGTGCTAGAGAAAAAAGGGAAAGATTTTTATTTGTCCCTTACCACTCCAACCTAAAATGGCTAAGAGGTGTGTTAATTTTCAGTGTTGCATACGGCGCATATCTGTTTGCAGTTCAGCACTTCCTTCTCAAGACATACTGCATATTTTGTCTCGGACTGGACATCGTGCTGGTAGTTTCGCTAGTGCTCGCGTTCATGCTTAAAGAAAATGGCAGCTAAAAAGAAAAGCAAGGGTGCGGGAAGGAAAACAGCGAGAGAAAGAGTTGAGCATGGAGCGCGAAAGCCGTCCGGGACTCGCGTCTGGATTTGGGTTGCGATTGCAATTGTTGTATTGGCTGTGCTAGTTTACTTGTTGCTTCCTAAAAACAAGGGCTACTCGCAATCTGATTTGGACGAGTTTGCTAAGTGCTTGACAGAAAAGGGTGCGGTGATGTATGGAGCGTTTTGGTGTCCGCACTGCGCGCGCACGAAAAAGAGGTTCGGGAGTTCGTTCAAGTACATCAAGTATGTTGAGTGCGACCCGCGAGGAGAGAACGAGAAGTCTGAGTTGTGCTTGAGCAAGGGCATTGACAAGTACGACACATGGGAGTTTGCCGACGGCTCTCGCCTGGTTTCTGAACCAACGTTTGAGCAACTGAGCGAGAAAACCGGCTGTCCGCTCCCGAGGAGGAAATAATGCCAGTTAATCTAGCCCTGCCGCCTTGGCCTGTTGTGATTACCACTGCTCTTGTTGACTCAATCAATCCGTGCGCAATAGGTGTGTTGATTTTCCTTATCGCAACCCTTCTTAACCTCTCCCACGATAAACGAAAGATGCTCTATGTAGGCACAATTTACATTGCTGCTGTTTTTGTCACTTATCTTGCCGCAGGATTTGGACTGCTTGTTTTCATACAAAAACTGAACATCAGCCAGGAGCTTAGCTGGTTTGTCGGCGGGCTCGTGATAGTGCTTGGTTTGATTGAAGTAAAGGATTTCTTTTGGTACGGGAAGGGCATAACCTTGCAAATCCCTCCGAAGAGAGCTGAGCAAATCAAGAAGTTCGTGAAGAAGATATCTGTTCCCGGAGCGATTGTGCTGGGCGCGTTCGTCGCATCAGTTGAGCTGCCGTGCACAGGCGGCCCGTACTTAGCAATCACAACCCTCCTCGCTCAACTCGGTTTCAACTGGCACATCTTCTGGCTCTTGGTTGTGTACAACTTCATTTTCGTGCTGCCGTTGATTGTGATACTTGCGATAGTTTATCTCGGCGTGAGCGTGAAAAAGGTCCAGGAATGGAAAGAC
>RFLC01000122.1 GCA_003694055.1 Candidatus Pacearchaeota archaeon
ATAATACAACTTAACCTTCCTCTCTTTCAGCTCCTTCAAGTTCACAAGAGTTATGTTTGCCCTAACCTCTTGCCCGGGTTTGAACTCCTTTTCCTCTGCAAGAGAAACGAGCACATCAAAATCAAGCTCAAGAGGTTTAACCTCTATCACAATAGGAATTTCCTTCTCCCCGGCCTCACTTTTTATCACAAGCTTTCCAAAGTAAAGCTCTGGAGCCAAGCTCTCGTTCGCTCGAAATTCTATTGTCACTGCCTTTGACTCCCCGCTCTCAAGAGTGAAGTTCTCGTCGCTGATTGTTATGCCAAACTCTTTCAAACCAAGAATGTCAATGTTAAATGTCAGGTTCGTGTTTCCTGTGTTTGTTATCTTAACTGTTATCACTCCGCTTCCTCCTTGCTTCAAATCTATCTTGAATGAGTCGCTCGGTTCGACGTTAAACTGCTTTGACTCTTCCTGCTTTCTTGTGAATGGAACAAATCCTGCTGCGCCGCCTGCTGCTCCTCCTTCTCCGCCGCCACCCCCTTGCCCAGCAGCCCCTGTGCCTGCTCCAGTGCCTCCTCCCCCACCGCCTCCTGCTGCACCTCCACCTGCCTGCGTTTCATTGACCGTAAAGTTCTTTACATCAGTAGCATTCATATTCCCAGCCTCATCAAAACCAAAGAACTGCCAATAAACAACCGTTCCTCCTGGCGCGCTGATTTTTATTGAGTAACGAGAAGTGTTTTGCTTGCCAGAGAATGAAACTTGAGATTGGTTTGCCCAACCACCTCCTTGGTTTATCGAGAAAATAAAGTAGTCAAGCCCAAGGTTATCCGTCCAGTCAGTTGAAAAGTTTACGATTGTGTTCTGATAAATATCGCTGTCTGCTTTGTCCTTTTGCATGTTGCTCCATTGCGGCGGCTCGTTGTCGCGAGTGACGTTCAGAAAAACAACATTGCTCGGAGTAGTGAGTATGCCGTCGGACGCGTAAAAAGTCACATTCCTTAGTCCAGTGAAACCATAATCAGGATAGAAAGAAACTTCATTAGTTGTGGAGTTAATTACAACTGTTATATTCTCCACATCGCTGCTGTTGTATGTCAGGGTTTCATTATCAATAAAGTAATCATCCAAGTCAAACGCATTTGTGAGGTTTGTGTTCATAAGCCATGTTTGGTTTGGGATAAACTTCAAAAGTGAAGGCGGAGCGTTTCCCTCTCCAACCTTCAAACTAGTGCCCACATCATCCGCGCGAGCAAAATGCGCAAGCACCATGGCAAGCAAGACAATCTCCAAAACCAAAACTTCTTTTTTTATCATCGATAAGCTAAAGCTGACGCTCTTAAATATTTTTCACTGCTCAAAAAACCGGCTTGGCGCAGAATTTTGAACTAACAAACAACACAAAACGAAATCGAAAGGAATTTAAGCTGTTGCAAGAGCTTAAAATTATGGCAAGGATGTTAGACGAGCACTACAGCGCAGAAAGGTATGTTAAGCTCCTCAAGCTAGTTGAGCAAATTGACAGCGCAAAGAGATTGGGTTATTATGATAAATTGCGCATTTTTCGAGAGCTTGGTGTGAAGCAAGTGCAGAGAGGAAGAGCACACATAAATGTTTATGATTTGCGCTTGAGTGTACTTGAAAAAGAGTTCTCGCAATTGGTCGGTGAAATGAAAAGCTATCTCAACAAGCACAAAGCAGAATTTGATGAGCAAGTGCGATCTGGCGAACTAAGAAATGCCGGGCTCGGCTGGCAACTTGAACTTGCGTTCACGCACTTTGACAAACCATCGGTATGCCCAGACACTAGAGCAAACCAGACAACTAGAGAAGACGCCTATCATTTCATGCGCTCTCGCAACGCAAGCTACTCAAAAAACTCATAAAGATACACCCTTCCCAACTTCTTTTTAAGCTGAGCATCTCTGAATTTCCAGTTGTTAGAAACAACCCTAACTTGCCGTTTCACTTCCCTTTGCAACTTTTTCTCAAGCGCAGGCATAATATAACCAATTTGAAAACTGAAAATTATATCAAACTCTCCCAGGTTTGCTTTCCAAAAATTTTTCCAGTGCACAAACGCGCGTTCCTGCAAGTTATGCCTTCTTATCAACCACCGGGAGTAAAGAACAAGAAAAGGATTTGTCTCAAACCCATGGCACTCTAAACCTCTTTTTGCGAAATAGATTAACACCTTACCTGTTCCTGAACCAAGGTCCGCAAGCTTCTCTTTTCGACGAGGTTTCAAAAGCTGCTCTGCATTTTTCAAATCTTCATCAGTCGATGGCTCAAAGGGCGCGCCAAAAAGCAATGGCACTAAATAAAAAACTGCAACTCCGACAACAAATGCAACCATTAGAGCCAAAATAAAAAAGATGACTGCGTCAAAAATCATCTCTGAGAGAAGAGAAATTAATTTAAATAATTAATTTTTCAGTTCTTAATGGCAGAAATAAGAGTTGGCATTATTGGAGTTGGCAACTGCGCAAGTTCTTTGGTTCAAGGAGTGCATTATTACTCTCGCGACAAAGAAAGCTGCGAGCAAACAGCTGGACTGATGCACTACTCTCTCGGAGGTTATACTCCTCGCGATATCAAATTCGTGTCAGCGTTTGATATTGATAAAAGAAAAGTTGGAAAGGATTTGTCAGAAGCAATATTTGCAGAGCCAAATTGCACCAAAGTTTTTTACAGAGAAGTTCCTGCGCTGCAAGTAGAGGTGAAAATGGGCAAGGTTCTAGACAGCATCGCTCCGCATCTATGGCAATATCCTGAAGAGAGAGCGTTTAGAGTTGCTAAGGTGCCAGAGCCGGCAAAAGAGGAAGTTGTTGAGCATCTCAGAGAAACGCGAACTGAAGTGTTGCTAAACTACCTCCCAGTCGGTTCTGAAGAAGCAACGAGATTTTACACAACGTGCGCACTTGAAGCAGGATGCGCATTTGTAAATTGCATACCTGTTTTCATCGCTAGCGACGAAAGTTGGGCTAGAAGGTTTGCAGAAAAACGCCTGCCGATAATCGGCGACGATATAAAATCCCAAGTTGGCGCAACAATTGTGCATCGCGTCCTAACCAACTTAATCGGTGAGCGAGGAGGAAGAATCATCCGCACTTACCAACTAAACACCGGCGGCAACACAGACTTCTTAAACATGCTTGATCGCTCCCGGTTGCGCTCCAAAAAAACATCAAAAACTGACGCTGTTCTCTCGGTAATGCAAAATGAAATTGGTAACGAACAAATCCACATCGGGCCAAGCGATTATGTTCCATGGCAACAAGACAACAAGCTTTGCTTCATGCGCATAGAATGGGAAGGCTTCGGAGGGGTGGTGAACAACTTGGAATTGCGCTTAAGTGTCGAAGACTCCCCAAACTCTGCAGGAGTTGCAATCGACGCAATACGCTGCTGCAAACTTGCACTAGACAATAAAGTTGGGGGCGTTCTCGTCGGACCATCATCCTATTTCATGAAACACCCTCCAGTGCAATACAACGACTCGCGCGCGCGCGAAGAAACCGAACATTTCATTGCCCAGCACACCTAGCGCTTTCTTAAAACAATCCCGCTCGCAAAATACACCCAAGAAACTAAACTCTCCGACGATTTCTAGACTTTCGAAAATTCTAAATCAGCATTGTTTAAAATTTTATCGACGAGAAATGCAGAAAAATAATTATTCTTGAATTTATAATGTTGCAATATAACGATAAATTTATAAAGAAGTTATGCGTTATAAAGAAAAAGAGGTGGTAAGAATGCCTGCTGCAAGAAGAAAAGCATCGAGAAAAACAACACGAAAAAGCACAGCGAAGAAAAAGACTGCGAAGAAGAAAACAACCAAGAAGAAGACGACTTCCCGACGCAAAACAACCAAGAAGAAGAGCACTCGTAGAAGGAGATAAATTTTTTATTTTATTGGGAGGTTGTCTTCTTCTTTTTTTATTCTGTTCATTCTCTCCAAATAATGATAAACGTTTGATTGTTTCGTTCCTTTTATTAAGTTTATTATTGCTGTTTCAAGCGCTTCAAGTTGGCTCACATTTCCTAGGATTCCAACCTCAGTGTCGCGAATTATAATTGCACACCCAGAAATCTCAGAAAGAACTCGTTTCGTCTTGCCGCGTTTGCCAATCAAACGACCTTTCACAACCTCAAGCCCTCGACGGGTGTGAGATTTTATCGGTATTGTTCTAAAAGCAAATTCTTCATCTTTCAAGAGCAAAGCGCGTTTTAGCGGAAAGCCGAAGTTAAATGCCTCAAGAACTTGAATCGCGCTGTACTCCTCCATCCCTCCGCCCTCAACACCAAC
>RFLC01000123.1 GCA_003694055.1 Candidatus Pacearchaeota archaeon
CCAACAACTTTCACCCGAGCGCTCTGGCTTTGGAGAATTGACTCAAGCTCCTCATCCACATCCCTCTTCCCGCTAGACTGAGAAAATGCATGACTCTGCTCATACATTGCACACATGTGAAATTGACACTCTTCTTGTTTATAAAGATTTATGCGCTCTGAGATACTCGCCCACTCTTCCATCCAACCTGATTTGATTAGAGCTCTCTCTGTTCCCGCGGTTTTTTCTCGGCTGTCTTGATTGCGAACAGCGTGCGGCAAAGCTAGCAACCCTGCACTTAAGCTTATTTGCCAGATTTGTTTGCAAGGTCAAGAAACATCTTTGCTGCAACTAAATTTCCGACAAAGATAATCAAAAAGCCGAAGATAATTGGCGTTAGAGCTGACCCAACAATGTAAAGCAGTCCGACAACCTCTGCAATTCTAGCGCGCGAGGAGTTGGCAACAAGCCCTATTCCTAGGACGAGGACTGATGCCAAGAAAGCCAAGCCAACAAGAGCTGTGAGAATGTAAAATGCCAAACTGCTTGCGATAGAGAGCGACTTGATGAAAGTTCCGCTGAACAAAAACCAGAGCAAAAAGCCGAGGATTGTGAGTGAAACCAAACTCAGCGAAGAAAGGCGCACTGCCTTGCTCCTCAACATCTCTCCAACTCTGGCAAAACCTAAGTAAGCTGCAACAGCGAGAAATGTTGTAATGAGGTTGAACACTAAAACTAAGTAAGGATTTGCGTCTGTCACAGCAGCGATTGCTTGTTGAGTTGATTCGTAGTTGGCAGCGTTGGAAACAGTGTACCATGTTACATAAACCACCATTCCCAGAGAGAAAACAGCAAAAATAATCATTGCTGCGGCAGCATACCTAAGGTTCATGGTCTTGCGAGCAAATTAAAATTTTTAAGATTTGCCATTTCTCATATCTTGCGCGCTTTCGTCTTTCGATGCTCATAAAAACCAGCACTCTCCGACTAATCCTAAATGTTTAGCGCAGGTTTATTTGAGCGATTTTGCAATTCTCTTTATCTCATCAATCTCCTCGAAAGATATTGCAGCGCCTTTGTATTTTGTCGCGTAAAGTGCAGCCTCCAATGCCTTCTTGCCCTTGACATCAAGCAAACCTTTCTTGTAGGCGAGAAACACAAGCTCAGTTGAGCGCACAAACCTAAACCCTTGAAACTCGGAGAGCTTTGTTCTATCAAGCTTCACTCTTTTGTGAATCCGTTTCTCCATTAGCTTGATTAAATTCTCGGGCTTCTCAGTGAGAATTCTTGTCGTGCGCTCGTCAATTGCAATTAAATTTTCCACGCCTTGCGATGAAAGAATCCTGCTCAAAGCTAAACAAGACATCTCGCCGTCGCTAACTATCCGCACCCATTTTCCGTTTGCGCTAATCAACTGATTTGCAGTGTTCATAAAATTCTGAGTGAGTTTCCTAAGCTCTTGCAATGGCACGCCGAAAGCAGGAGGCATTTCCAGTACTCCTGACTCGACAAGCGCCTCAATCCTCAAAGCCCCAAGCTCAAAGCGTGGTATGTTTATCGGTCTAGAAACGCTTTCTCTCAAAACCTCGTCGGTAATCGCAAACCTAACATCCCCAACTGAGCGCAATTTCGGAAGCACCTCAAGAAATCCATTCAATGCAAAGTTAATCAACACACCAGAGTCAAATATCAATACCTTCATAAACTCTCAAGTTTAACTTCGCTTATATTTTTTTCCCTTCTCGGTGAGCCTAAACCTCTTTCGCCAATCTAAACTTCGCGACGAAAAACCCTTCGCTGTCGTTGTCATGAGGGTAAATCCTGCACGCTGCTTTCTCAACATCAGGATGGAAGCGCGCGTCATTCCACTCGCTCAAGGGAGCGCGGCAGTGCAATGGCAGGGAGAAACTTTCAGCTCTCAACGGGAAGTTCTCCAATGCAAATGAAACAATCTCTTCGTTCTCTTCGGGAGAATGGGTGCAGGTTGAGTAAACGAGAGTGCCGCCAGGGCGCAAGCAGCGCAAAGCAAACGCGAGAAACTTTTTTTGCTGCCGCGAGAGTTTGCGAACAATCTTTAAGTTCCAGTTTAGAAAAGTTGATGGAGAACTGCGCAGCGTGCCCTCGCCAGAGCACGGAACATCCAGCAGAATTTTGTCAAATTTTTTGAATCCAGATTTTGAGAGCCGCGCGCAAAGCGCTATCGCATCTTTCCTAGTTACAATCGCGTTTGTCACTCCGCACCTCTCAAGGTTTGAGACAAGTATCTTGATTCGTGAAATCTTTAAGTCATTTGCAACAATTGCTCCGGTGTTCTCTAAGCGCGCCGCAATTTGAGTTGTTTTTGAGCCAGGCGATGCAAACAAATCCAAAACTCTTTCTTTCGGCTTTGGGTCAAGAGCAATCACTGACATCATCGAAGAAACCTCTTGAATGTAATAATACCCGAGTAAATGCTCAAGCGCATTGCCAAGCTCGCCCGGCGCCAGCTCTGACTTGACAAGAATTATCTCTGGAAACTTTTCAAACGGCTGTTCAACGTCCCATTTCCTCGACAACCTCTCAACAAGCTCTGAAGGCGAAATCTTAAGCGTGTTGCAGCGAATGAAATTTCTTGGTTCGCGATGTACAATCTCTTCAAACGCAAGAAAATCTCCCTCACTTTTCATCATCTTTTTCATCCTTTCCCTGAATTCCTCTTTCATCTCATACTTCCACTTTTTCTCATGAGCTTGGTTATTACTTTCCATTTCCATCCTAATAAGATGGGGCTTTTAAGTTAAGCGGTTTCTGTTGAGCACAACTTCCGCGGTTTGCAGAGTTTAAACGCGATGGTGCGCGGCGCGTTTCCAGCTTGTTAGAGAAAGCTTAATTTTTGTATATACGCTTGTATATACACTTTCTCTCGCAGCATGCTGAGCGGTTGAGCAGCGCGCGTTTTTATTGCATGCAAAGGCGAGATTGGCAAATCAGCGCGGCTTTTCTAAATGAGGCGGCGCGCTCTCACAACTCGCGCGCCTTTTTGGAAAAAGCGCCGCGCTCGCACAGCTTCGCG
>RFLC01000124.1 GCA_003694055.1 Candidatus Pacearchaeota archaeon
CATAAAACCTTATAACTTCCAAGCTCTTTATTTTCAGATGAGAATTTTGCCGAGTTATTTTGGTTTGGATGTTTGCGGGGCGAGGGTTGGGGCGAGCGAGCGTTTTGGAGAGTTGGTTGTGCGAGCGAGAGGGTTGAGAGGGAGAGGGTTTGAGGAGAAGTTTGATGAATTGAGGGAGATTGTGAGGGGAGAGTTGGCAAATGTTTATGAGGAGAGTGAGTGGTGGGGAGCGAAATACGACGAGCTTCGCAGGAATGTTTTTAACAGGTGGCGAATGAGGAGAGAGATTGAGTATGCAAAGCGCCAGAGCGAGAAGTTTGATTATTTGCTTTCTTCAAATTACAGCTTGAGAGAGGCGTTGGAGGCACGCGCGGGCTGTGCACGCGCGCACGCGCTTTTGTTTTTTGTGCTTGGTTACGAGGCAGAGCTTGGGGAGAGGCACTTCATTTGCGCGAGAAAGAACAGGTCAATGGGGAGCAGGACGAGGGAGTTGTGGGACGCTTTTAACGGGGTTGTTTGGCAGGGCCAGACAAAGTTAGTTAACCTTGCGCAAGAGAGTTTGATGGACAAAAGCTTTGGGAAAGGGGGAGTTGTTAAGGATTTCTTGTTTGAGTTGGGAAAGCTTGCGCGAGAGAGTGTTCGGGGAGAAAACGGAGCGTGGGAAGTTGTTTGCTCTTACAACTTAACTCCGGAGGGCTTGACGGTTGTTGAGGTTTGAGCGGGGAGCGCGCCGAAGGCGCGCGGAAAACATTTGAGGATTTGCGCGCTTTTGGGTTTTTTGTTTTGTGAGTATATGCATCGCTAAACAAGAATTAAAAGTTGGGTTGAAAGCGCGAGCGTGCGTTTTTGAGGGAGCTGCGCGCGAAGCGCGTTGTGCGCGTTTGTGTGTATATACATGCGTATATACGAAATTGCAATTAAAATCGCGTGCGGCTTTTCAGAAAAGCAAAAGTTAAAAATCTCCTCCGCTCTGGTTTGCGATGGAAAAACTGCAAAGGCGCGCGCCATTGTCAAGGCTAGCAAGGGGAGAGTTTGACCGCGTGGGGTTGGCATTGTGGGTATTTATCTTTTCTCTGGCAGGAGTTTTCGTCGGCAAAGCGCTCAACAACCCGATAATTTTTTGGGAAGGATTTCTGGTTATAACGCTTTACGCATTGTTTTTCTTGATTTGGCTGAAGAAAAACTAGGCTTTCTTGTTAGCTTTTAGAATTTTCACACTAAGTCTAATTGGCACTTCTCTCTAGATTTCTCTGTTTTTATTTTTATGAACTTGTAATGCGCTGTTTTCGTCGGCGAGCCGCACTTCGGGCAGCTGTCGCGCAGGGTGTAAGTGCCGCATTTCTCGCATTTTTTGAGTTGCATTGCCAGACAAGGTTTGGGAAGCTTAAGTAGTTTTTGTTTGGAAGTTGGACCAAAACGCAGCGCGTATAAGACTTGCTTTGGTTTGATGATGAATTTTCCGTTGACAAATAGCCGCGCGAGCATGACATAGCAGTTTAACGCAAGCTTTACTAGAAACTCGCGCAAGAGAAGTCGTGGAAAGTGAGCGGGTTGGGAAGTTTGCACGTCGCGCGCAAGCGCAAAGCTCGACGAACTCAGCGTCAAAGCGGTGGCAATGCGCGGCGCGGAACGACCGCGCCGGTTGAGCAAGGCAGGTTTTGCGAGAGCATTCGCTGCGTTGCACAACTGCCGATGCCGGGGAGAGCTAAAGCTCAAAGTTCAAAGCGCGCAGCTAAGGCGAGCGTTGTTGCGCATAGAAATAGGAGAGGAAGTTAACTTAGGTTTCGTGACGCTACCCGCTTTAGCGGGTGGTAGTTCACTTTGTCGCGCGCTGAAGGAGCTAGCGCTCATGGCGTTTCAGTGCTTGTGCGCGCTTTTGCGCGAGCGTTTTCGCGCTGACTTTGTTTGCCGAGGGCCCTTTAGGAGCTGCTCTTTCCTTTCACTTTCGTAAAATCTTTTGTGGTAGCGGAACAAGAGAGCGATTTCAAACAGGTTTGCTACAGGCTTGATGAGAAACCCAAGGAAGATTATCAGGGTGGAGCCAGAAACAATTTCTAAAATTCCGGTTGTTATTGCAAGGCCTCTATCTTCGTTTAAGTTGAGGAGCGCTATGCCGAATACGATGTAATACACTCCAAGCAGTAGTGAGAGCACTATCCACATTAGAAACAGGCCTTTTAAGATTGTTCCGAAGGAGTTAGTTAGAGCCTCTTCGAGCGCCTGCTGCCTGGCTTGCTGAATCTTGCTAGCGTCCACATTTGAGAGAGGGTTTGCGGCAGCTTGTTCAGTTGGGGCGTTTGATTGCGCGCTAACTGAGCTTATTTCTTTGGTTAGAATTGGAAGGAAGAGGAAGGCAAGCAAGGCGGCGAAAAGCAAAGCGACCATCACCCAAGAAGTTATCTCGAGCAATCTGTTGCGAGCAAGCCTTCCCATTTCTACAAATCCATAACTGAAAACAATTCCTGAGATTAGTGTGAGTAAAAGCAAGAGTGAATTGAGGTTTGGACTGAACTGAGCTCCTGTGAGTGCAATAAAAATTAAACGCAGGGTTGTTAGGATAAAGAAGAGAATGCCAGCCCAGGCAGCCAGTTTTAATCTTGAGAAGCTATTTTGTTTTTGCATTTGTCAGTCAGTTGAATGCTATTTAAAAATTTTGCTAGGGTTGGACAAGGGTGTTGTTGATTTAGGAGCTTTTCTAGAGGAGTTGTTAAAGAAAGGGTTGGAAACGCAAGGTTAGATTTTTCTAAACAACACCTCTGACTTTTTTCTTGAGATGTTTGCAAGTGGCTTTCCAAATTCTTCGAGCGAAAGTGTGAAGTTGAAGTTGCGCGCTATTTTCTCGCAGGCCTCTGGGATGAATGGGCTTAGGAGAATTGCAACATCGCGGATTGCATGGAGGGCTTCGTAAAGCACCTCTTTGCTTTGCGTTTCCCACGGCTTTTCCTTTTGCACAAACTCGTTCGCGAGGTCAACTATGAAAAATATATCTGCGAGGGCTTTGTCGAACTCAAACCTTTCCATGTGTTGAGAAACTTTTTGCAGCATTTGCGAGGTGTTGAGCTCTTTTACTTCTGTTTTTTCTATGCCGTATTTTTCGACAAGAGCTGAGACGCGCAAGACGAGGTTTCCGAGTTTGTCTGCCAGCTCGTTGTTGTGTCGCTCCACTAGCGCTTTCTCTGAGAAGTCTCCGTCGTCGCCGCTTGCAAACGGAATTTGTCTTAGAACAAAGTACCTTATTGAATCTGCGCCGTATTTTTCGACGAGAGTTTTGATTGAAATTGCGTTGCCGAGGGATTTTGAGATTTTTTGGCCGTTGAAAGATAGGAAGCCGTGGTTGAACACTGTTTTTGGCAGTTCGATGCCTGCTGATTTTAGCATGGCTGGCCAGTAAACGCAGTGGAACCATGTGTTGTCTTTGCCGAGGAGGTGGGCATCTGCTGGCCAGAATTTTTCTAGTCCGTTAGCGCGTGTTGCGGTGTAGTAATTAATCAGCGCGTCGAACCAGACATAAACAACATGTGATTTGTCAAGCGGGAATTCGATTCCCCAGTCAAACGAAGTGCGCGTGATGCTGAAGTCTTTCAAACCCTCTTGCACTCTTTTGATTACTTCGTTTCTGCGTTTTTCTGGCAGAACAAACTCAGGGTGTTTTTCGTAAAGCTCGAGGAGAAAGTCGCGGTACTTGCTCAAGCGGAAAAAGTAGCTTTCCTCGCTCAACTTTTCAAGCGGGCGTTTGTGCACAGGGCATTCAAGGTTTGGAGCGTCTTTTTCTGTGTAGTAGGCTTCGCAATCGACGCAGTACAGCCCTTCGTATTTTCCTTTGTAAATGTCCCCGTTTTCATTGCATTTTAGAATGAACTCTTTAACAACTTTCTCATGGTCAGGGTCTGTTGTGCGGATGAACCTGTCTGGCTTGATGTTCAGCATTTCCCAAGCTTCTTTGAACTTTTCCGAGATTTCGTCGACGAACTCTTTGGGTGTTTTGCCTTGCGCCTCTGCCGCGCGCTGCACTTTTTTTCCGTGTTCGTCAGTGCCTGTTAGGAAGTAGACATCCTTGCCAAGCAAGCGGTGCCATCTTGCTAACACATCAGCAGCTATCTTTTGGTATGCGTGGCCGATGTGCGGCTCGGCGTTTACGTAGTCAATTGCAGTTGTGACGTAAAACTTGCCCTTTGCCATTGCAAGCTCACTCAAAGTAGGTATAAAAATTTAGCGTCGTTGGTTGTGTTCGCTTGCGATTGGTTTGGGTCAAGATTAGAGAGTTCCTAGTTCTGGTTAACAATTACACTTTAGCTTGCGATGAACTTATCTTTTGGTGACATTGCGAATAATACAAGTGCGCGTTTATTCGTGTTGCGCGCTAACTTTGCGGCGCGACAATGCGCAGCAGCGTTGGGCATTTGCACGTAGTTCTTGGCGAGAGTGCGAAACTTGTTAGCTCGGCGTTTGCAGGACAGGAGCGCGCACAAATTTTGCCGTTGCTAGATGTGAGGGCAAGTCGCACATTGCCGCCGGGAAAGCAGGGAGAGGTTGTTTTCAGCTGCTAGAACGCGAGGTTTAGTTGGTGGCAATCTTTCCGGAGGTTTGCGTAAACCTTGCAAACACAAATAATTTAAAGCTATAAAACTTAAGCGGTTGGGGTGTGAATGAAGCTTTTTATTGACAGCGCGGACATTGAAGAGATTGAGATAGCGTTGAAAGGCTCAATTATCGACGGCGTTACTACAAATCCGAGTTTGATAAAGAAGGCGGTTGAAAAGTATCGGGGGCGCTCTGGAAAGGGGAAGCTTGATATGCAAACGTACATTGAGGACATTCTGAGGTTAGTTGGGAGGTCGCGCCCGGTGAGTTTGGAGGTTGCAGGCACTAGCTATCGCGAGATGGTGCGCGAGGGCAAAACCCTTTACAAGAGATTCAACAGAGTTGCAAGGAATGTTGTTGTGAAAATACCTGTTAATCCCTCGCTGAAGCTTGACTCGGTGAGCGATTTTGACGGGATAAAGGCAATCCACGCGCTAGCGCAAGAGGGAATTCCGGTGAACTGCACTCTTGTCTTCACGCCAGAGCAGGCATTGCTTGCAGCAAAGGCAGGCGCGAAAATGGTTAGCCCGTTCGCTGGCAGGGTTGATGATTATCTTCGCACAAAAATTGGCAAGAAGTTCGGGAAGGGTGATTACTTCCCTGCTCACGGGATTGTGAAGGGCAAGGCGTTAGTTGAGGATAACGGAGTGATTTCAGGAGTTGACTTGGTTGCGCAAATTGCACAGCTTTTTTCCTTGCACAACATTCAATGCGAGGTTCTTGCAGCGAGCATTCGCAATCCGCGCCAGCTTCGCGAGGCAGCTTTGGCAGGAGCGCACATTGCAACTGCTCCTTTGGCTGTGTTGAAGCAATGCACTCAGCATGAGAAAACAGTTGAGGGAATGAAGAAATTCACGAAGGACATTGTTCCAGAGTATGCAAAAATTTTAAAACCATAAAAAGGAGGTGCTGCGATGAACAACGAGGTTTACATTCCGAGAGAGCAAGTTGACGGAGCTCTTGCACCGCGTTCGCAAGTAAGGATTCACGCACACCCAGTTGAGTTGATTTTAAGGGCTGGGCTTGACTACACTGCGCACTTTTATCGCGGAGACGGCTTGGAGCGAGAGATTGAGAGCTATGAGCTTCGCGTGCTGCGTTCGTGTTGCAATAAGAGGGGGAGAGCGTTTTACGTTGTTCTGCGCGCAAGGGTTGAACAACCGGCAGGCACTCGCAGGCAAGACAACTAACATGCCTGAGAGGGTTTCGCGGAAGAGGTCTAAACGAGATTCGCAGAAAAAGGATCTAGACAGGTTTGAGGGAGAGCTGGCGAAGAGAGAGTTTAGAGTGGCTATTTTTGGTTCGGCGCGCATCAAACGCAACGACGCGCTTTACAAGAAAATCTACACTCTTGGCAGGATGTTGGGTGAGCGGAACATTGACATTGTCACTGGCGGCGGGCCAGGGCTGATGGAAGCGGCGAGCAAAGGCCACAAGGCAGGAAGCGCAAAAACCAACGCGCACACGATTGGGTTGAACATAAAGTTGCCAAGAGAACAAGAGTTTAATCCTTACTTGGATTTCAAAAAAGAGTTTTACACATTTTCAGCTCGTTTGGATAGTTTTATGCAACTCTCGAACGCGGTTGTTGTTGCACACGGAGGCGTTGGAACATTGTTAGAGTTCTTTTACACCTGGCAGCTTGAGCAAGTTGAGCACATTTGCCACATTCCAATCATACTTTTCGGACCGATGTGGAGAGGGTTGGTGAGCTGGCTCAAGAGTCAACCGCTGAGGCGAGGGTATTTTGACAAGAAAGATTTGGCAAACATCTACCATGCAGAAAGTTGTTCGCGCGTAATTGAAATTATTGACAAAAC
>RFLC01000011.1 GCA_003694055.1 Candidatus Pacearchaeota archaeon
ACACGCGCTCTCTCCCATTATATGCGAGACTCCCAAAGATGCAACAGATTAACCTACTCACGGCCACGGCTTGCCATTCACATAAATTTGCTTTAGGGCGGCATTGCCGTTCGCATCCACTGCAACCTTTGCAGCTGCTTCTGCATTCCAAAAATCGACCCCGTGGCCACTGCCTTCCGGAATATAATATTCCTCAATCCCGTACACCACGCGGACATGAAACCCCTGAAAACGATCCCGAGGGAAAAATTCCGCCTGGCTCTCCAGGCCGCCGCTCGCCACCCTTCCTTTGATAAACACCTGGCCATCGGCAGTCGGTTTTGTCGTTTGCACTTTTTGCGCTGTCCAATACTTTCCGTTCTGACGGAGGATGACATACACTGTATCGCCATTCCTCACTTGCTGATTGTCGAAGAGATACAGATTAAGATCAGAAATGTCGTATTGAAATCTCGCATAGTCGCCGCGCAGGATGTCTCTTGGGTCAACCGGCTCTACTTTTAACAGCACTTCCGTGCCGCCCGCAAGTACTGCCATCTTAAAAACAACTATCGCAAAGATGATGAAGACTTGCAGTGCGATCGCCAAAATGAATTTTGTTTGCTTTGTTGCTTGCATACCTACTGCGAAACTTGCCGTGGTTCAGACTGAATGCCTTTCAATATATAGCGCCTCCCTCTTTCCATAAACCAGCCAACCATGAAAAGCAGCACACCCGCGCCAATGAAGAAAACGCTCTTATCAAGAAATGTGAAAAACCAGTCAAAATATTTCACGAGTATCAGCAGTGCAAAGAAGAAGGCGCCTAAATTGACAAGCCACTTTTCTCTCTTGAAATACCCAGAAAAAATCAGTCCGAGCAATTCAAGAAAAACTGCAAGATTAAAAACCAGCGCCCAAAACACTCCGGTTCCCGACAGTCTGCCTCCTTGGGCAAACATATTTTGTTCGGGAAGGAAAGCAATAATGCCGAAGAGTGCCGCCAGGCCCAACACAGCAATAAACTCCAAAGGTGGGACCAACTTCTTTCTGGCAGAATAGAGCATCACACCGACAATTGCAGCGATAACCACAAGCGATGACAGAGACACTTGCCACGAACTGGAAACTGGTATGCCGAAAGGAGTCATGCCTTCAAGAAGCCAAATTCCTTCCCTTGTGGAAAGAAAGAATAACGCGCCAGTGACAGGGATAATCCCCAGTATTAGAAACGTAAGGGCAAATCTTTGCAACCCCACTTTCTTTTCCTGCAGGCGCCCGAGCGCGTAAAAGAGGAGCGTGATAAGGGCGAGGCCGGCGAATATTGCTGAGGTCTTTATTATATGATGATTGTCCTGCAGCCATGCTACAGCCTGCGTGCCCCACCAAACTGCAAGCCCAATTAAACTCAACGCAAGGGTGGGAACTGTTTTGAAATAATATGCCCCCACCAAACCAAGAACGGAAGTGACCAGTATAACCGTGCGCCACGACAATGGATCGCCTAAGTCTCTATTGAACGCTAAGAGCGTTACCCCGAGAAAGAAAAAGGATAAAAGTAGCAACAGTTGACTTACTATGTCTTCTTTTGCAAGCGCAAACCGAGAATGCCACCTGTGCCTAAAAATCCAGAACACCCCCACGCCAATTATAACTATGATGACGAACAGGATTGGAAGAAGTATGTGATAGATGATGATATCGAAAAAGAGGTCACCAAAGGATTTCAACATGTTTTTAGTAAAACTTCTTCAATTGAGATGTAGCTTCCGCCGCATTGCCCAACCTGCAAGAAACGTGGTGATAGTAGCAACAAATAGCAGAAACGAGGACGTCAAAAGAAAAGAATTCAACCTAACTCCACTCAAGATGTCGAATGGATGCCCAAAAATCGCAACACTTCCCACGAGAATAGCAAGGTAAAATACCGGATAAGATTCCAAGGCATACGCCACGGCGATAGCGCCAAGCATCCATAAGATAAAACCGTCAGGCCAATTAGCGCGAACATGGAACATCTGGGCTACCAGAAAGATGCCGGCGCCATAGATCATTGCGCCCAGTAAAATGAGCGCTCCCCCGGTTTTTGGCAAATTCATTTTTTCTTTCAACTGCCAGCCAGCGGCATAGGAAGCCAGCATTGCGGCAATGATAATGAAGATCTTCACCGGCTTTGCCATCTCCTGCCAATTCGCAGCGATAAAAGAAAAAATTCCAACGCCGACCAACACGGCGCCAATTGTCACAATAACCCTAGTTGTTCTTTTGGAAGTATCCTCTTTTTCTTTTCCGCGAGCTGCTGCGTCAAACTGTGCTTGGATCGCATCAAGACTCCAGCCCTCATCCAGCAACTTTTTGTAAATTTCTTCTTTCGATTTTCCCCGCGCCAGCGATGTTTTTATGTAACTCGCCAGCTCCTTTCGGTCAGGCATAGTTTCTTGCTCCCTGCATTTTTAGTATAACATAATCGGCACAAGAAATACTCGCAGGAAGGGACAGATTTCAACATCCGGGCTAGTGGCACTACCACGCCCCAACCTGACTGAATGGCTTTTATTAAGCATCTATTTGGTGTAGTTACAACCAACCTCGAAATTAATCCTCTTCTGCGGCGGCAGGATAAGACCGCAAGACTGCGCTACGCCTGCACACCTGCTGGCTTTTTTTTCATACGTAGCAAGAAGAAGATAACTAAGCCAATTACTGCCGCAAGCACAACGGCAAGCGCGATAGGATTATGC
>RFLC01000125.1 GCA_003694055.1 Candidatus Pacearchaeota archaeon
GGGTGTAGCGATTTATCGACGGAAAGTCAAGGGCGCGGGAATGCTAGCGCGTCGGGAAACTTGCGCGCCGCGCGCGCCGCGGAACGAGAGCGCTGATCAAATGGACAAGGTTTTGCGAGGGCACGGAATGCGTTGCCATCAGGGCTGCGCAGCCAAACAAGCATTGTTGCGCATGAAAGAACCAGCACGTAACTTTGCTTTTCATGCGCTAGAACGCGCGCTTTAGCAAAAGGCAGTTCACAGCACCAACAACTAAGTTTATAAACATCACTTTCCAACTACACAGATGGTGTTAGTTTGGATTTTAGCAGCTCTTGTCGTTCTGATAGCGTTAGCGTTTGTCTACTATTACAACCGATTTGTCGTGCTTGAGAATCGCATTGACAACGCGCTATCGCAGATAGACGTGCAATTGCGCAAGAGAGCTGACCTTGTTCCAAGTCTTGTGAAAACAGTGAAGGGGTATGCAAAACACGAGAAAGAAATAATGAAGTCAGTCACAGAGGCGCGCAAACAACTCCTTGCGCAGAAAGAGTTGAAAGGAAAGATAAAGGCAAACAATCAGCTTCAGCAAGCACTAAAGAGCATCTTTGCACTTGCAGAAAACTACCCGCAGCTAAAAGCAAATGAAAATTTCTTGCAGTTGCAACAAGAACTTGCGAACATTGAGGACAGAATTGCCTACGCGCGCCAGTATTACAACGACGCAATCCTCGCTTACAACAATCTCGTCGAGCGCTTTCCCGGAGTGATGTTCGCAAAACTTTACAACAAAAAAGAGCGAGAGTACCTAGAGATTCCGCAAGAGGCGCGAGCTGTTCCAAAAATCGATTTTGATTAGCTCTCCTGCTCTTCTCGCGCGCTAGAATTTACGAAAATTAAATAAACAATTGCACGCCCGAGCTGGAATGAATTGCAGAAAATTTCCATATCTCCACGCGTCCATATTCACGCTCGCACTTCTTCTAAGTGTAATCTTGCTTATCAATCGTTCCAATTTTTCATTCAAGTTTTTTGATAAATTCGATTTCATTGGCAGGGTGTATTTAGAACACTTTCTAGCAGGTTTCCTCATGCCGCTGTTGCTATCAATCATAAGCTTCTCCATAATTTTTCGTTTTTCCAACCGCCCCCACCCTCTCTTTAAAATATTTCAGTTATGCGTTCAGTTAGGCATCAACTCCCCCATCGCCCTTTCTATTTGGTAGGAATTGATCCGGCCGGTTATTAAATTGTTATTTATTTCTATTGCAACTAACGCCACCGTCTTATTTCTTCCAACTTTAATCTCGTGGTGGCTTGGCCGTCTTGAACTTCTCCAACTGATTTTCGATTTTCTTGGCGTATTCTTTTCACTCTTATTTTTTATTTCTTTCCAACGCAAATGCAGGAGTGCCAAGAGCGGCGCGTGTGAGTTGCCGTCATGTAGAAGTAGAGTTTTCTAGCGCGATTGAGCGGCGCCGAGCAAACTATTAAATCCTCTGAATGTAGCCCTTCTTCGGCCTGAAAATATCTCCTGCTTTTGAGAGTTGGTCAAGTGCTTCCTCAAGTTCAACTTCGCTTAGCTTACCTTCAACTGCTTTTTCAATCTCTTCAATCGGGATTAGCTTGCCTAGCCGGCTTTCAAGCTGGCCGAGCGTTTCTTTCAAGAGCAAAATTTTGCTGCGTTTTGATGTTGGAATTCCTGTTGTTATGCGGTCAATGTCAAATGTCTTCGTTTCCTCGTCATAACCAACTTGCATTAGCGAGTACTTCACAAGCTCGATGGCAACCTTTGCGTCTTCTTTCTCAACATATTCGCTCAATCTCATTTTTGCGTGAGCTTCAGACAGGCGGACAATGCCTTCTAGCTGTCTAGCAGTGATTGGGATTGCCTTGATTTCGCTCTCAACCTTAATCGCTCGGTTGCGCAAGCGGACGTAAAAGTCCTTAATCATGTTGATTGCCTCTTCTGTTAGCTTCGGTCGGATTTTTTGTTTCGCGTAGGAGATGTACTTTCGCAAGAGTTTTGTGTCAATCACATCGCGCATAACTCCTTCTTGATGTTCCTCTAGGATGTGGGTTGCTATCGCGGCGTCTTGCGTTTTGTTTGGCAAGTCGCGCAAGGTGAAAATTACATCAAACCTGCTGAGCAGTGCGGGAGAGATGTCAATCTGCTGAGGGATGGGTGTGTAGGGATCGAAACGACCAAGTTTTGGGTTGCCTGCAGCCAGCACTGTTGTTTCAGCGCGGAGCGTGGCGTGGATGCTTGCTTTTGAAATCGTAACTGACTGCTGCTCCATTGCCTCGTGCATTGTGCTGCGGTCGTGCTCGTTCATCTTTTCAATCTCATCAACGCAAAGCACACCCTTGTTTGCAAGCACGAGCGCGCCAGCCTCCAAACTCCAACCGCGCAAGAACTCATCCTTCACAACCGCGGCAGTGAGTCCAGCTGCAGAAGCTGCCTTTCCCGAAACATACCTCCCTCGCGGCGCAACTGCAGCAGCGCACTTCAACATAACTGACTTCGCCACGCCAGGATCGCCGACAAGCAAAACATGAATATCACCCCTCGAAGTTCCGCCGTCTGACTTAACTTTCTTCACCCCTCCGAAAAGTTGCAACAACACTGCTTCCTTGATGCGTTCATACCCATATATGCTCGGTGCAAGACTCCGCGCAAGCTTCTTGAAAATATGCGGGTCTGCCGCAAGCTCGATAATCTGCTTCTCATCCTCCTCTGTTATTTCCAGATCCTCGAACGATTCTTCGAGCGGAAGAATGTTGTTTGCCTCAATCACAATGTCAAAGCGCGTTGAGATGGAGCCAGTTTTGAGCGGCACTGCAACCTCTTTCAACACGCCGTACACTCTAACCTTGCTTCCCGGAGTGGTGCGCCCCTCTATCTTCGGGTCCACAAGGTCTTCTTTCAAAAACACGCTGATGCGGCGCGGTTGCTCACCACCTTCAAGCGTATCTGGCGACTCCTCAATCACAACTCTCTGCACATCAACCATATCTTTTGAAATCACTTTAAAGCTTCCTTTCCATCCGCACGAGCACCTCGACGGCTCGCGGAACTTTCTGTCAATTTGCAGCACAGAGAGCAGCGCGCCGCAGTTCGGGCACTCAAACCGGGCATTGACAACTTGCGGCCGCACATCTGACGCCTGCCTCACAATCCCCTCAATCCAAAGCAACTTGTCAAGGTGCTTAACCCTAATCTCCCTGATTTTTATGTGCGCGCTCTTGGGCAAATCAAGCAACCTAATCCTCGGCTTTTCAACAAGGTCAAGCTCCTCGAGCGCAAGCTCCATAGTTGCAATCGTGTCCTCTGGAAAGTCAAGAATTTTCTCAGCAAGCGTCGGGGAAAACGCAGCCACATCTGGAAAGTAAACCTTAATAGTCCCGCCTTCCTTGCGGATGTTCTCAGCTATCTCGCTCTTGTAAGTGTTAAAAAACTCCTTTGCTTCAACAAGCAGCTCGTCATCTTTCCCCTTTTGCCGCGGAACCAAACCATCCATTGAAAATTAAAACCTAGCTCATTTATATGGTTTTTCGTTCTCTTGTGAGTAGCGTCGAACTAAAAGGTTTAATTATCAACAAACCCTGCTTTTTCAACTTAACGTGCTTTTCTCCTGAAATTGAGATGTTTTCCTTGTTGCTCTTTGAGTTCTCGTTCGTATTCTTGGAGTTCTCGCTCGCCTGTGTGGCGGAGCGCAAAAAGCTGCGCGTGTAACATATCAAGAGCGCGCATCTCTGGGAGTGTTACTCGTTGATTGCCCTTTCCATCTGCCCGAGATTTTAGTAAAATTACACTTCTGAAAAATATTGGGTTGTTGTGTTCGCGCGCGGGCAGCATTTGTCTCTCTCGCTCACATGCGCCAGATGTGCGCGAATTTTATGTCGCGCGCATTGCTTATCCCAATTCATCTTAGTTTTAAGAGTCCGACTACGTGGCGATGCGCATAGGACGTGCTGTGTTCGCGCGCGGCGATTTATCGACGGAAAATCTAGTGCGCAGGAATGCGAGCGCGTTGGGAAGCTTGCGCGCCGCGCGCAAGCGCAAAGCTCGACGAACTCTGCGTTAAGGCCGCGCCGCGCGACGTGGAACGAGCGCTCTGGTCCAGAGCGCGAGCACACTTTTAGAAAATTCGCGCTGCGCAACTGCTCCTTGTGAAGCGCTCAAGAAAGGCGTTGCACATGTAAAAAGAATCACGAGTTAACTCAGATTTTCACCATCTAGAACGAGCACTTTCACTCGCTGTTTGTGTTAGAATCGCTCCCGTCATTTCCGTTGTTCCCTGCATCTCCTGCGTCGGCGTTGCTCGCAAGTTCAGCGTCGATGTATTGTTTGAACACTGAATACGGCTGCGCCCCACTTATTGGTTTGCCGTTGATAACGAAGTAAGGGGTGCCTTGCGCGCCAGCAGCTTGCGCGTCTGCTGCATCCTTGTCAACCTCATCCTTCATCTCATCGTTGTCCAAGCACGAGCTGATGTCATACCCTAACTCTTTTGCCCACGCCTTGAGGTTCTCTGTGCTCAAGCTCTGTTGGTTCTCAAATATCTTGTCGTGCATCTTAAAGTATGCCTCATCACTGCCTCCTGCAGCTTTCCTAACGCACTCTGCCGCTTCTGCCGCTTTCTGAGCCATTGGGTGAATGCTGTTCAACGGAAAGTCGCGATAGACAAGCTTCACTTTTCCTGTTTCAATGTAGTCTTTCTTCAATTGCGGCAATGTCTGCGACCAGAAGCGGTGACAGAACGGACACTGGTAATCACTGAATTCAATTATTGTGACTGGAGCATTCGGGTCACCTAGCACAGCGTCGTCATCTGCGCTTGCCTCGACGTTGGCGCCTGCGTTCGCTCCGCTGTTTTGCTGGGCTTGTGCGTTAGCATTCTGAGCTTGCTGCGCGTCTTTGTCGAGCGGGACTATTTGTCTCACAATGTACTTCCCGTCGCGCGTTGCATAAACATCAACATCTCTACCTTGGAATTTCACTGTAACAACATAAAATCCGTTATTCTCATCAACCTTGCTCAAGCTAACTTTCTCAGGCAAGTTGGGGTCTGCGTTGATGAAATCCACTACTTTCTGCGCAACTTGATCCTTGCTCAAAACTGCGCTCCCTGCTGGTTGGCGAGCATACATGAAAAGCACAATCACAAAAAGCAATGCGAAAATGAAAGTAGAAACTATCCATGGATTTTTTCTTAAATTCGAGAAAAAGTTTCCTACAGGAATCTCGATAACGTCCTCGTCCTTAGTTTCTTTCTTGGCGCCGCGGGCGCGCGCTTTTTTCTTTCTTGGCATAAGGGACTAACGAAAACCCTATTTAAAAATGTTTGCCTGTCCAAAAACTCCTGAAAACTGCGATGTAGGAAGAGGTTTGACGCGCGCTCGTCTAAGAATGTTTGTTTGCTCGCGAAGCGCAGTTTGCTCTGCACCTCGCTGCATCGATTGTTAGACCCTCAGCAGAGCACCCTATCAAGCTCCGCGCGCTCGCTAGAAGTGCGCACGCCTCGCGCGCCATATCACTGAAACACCACTTCTCCAACTTCTGCTAGGTCGAGAGCGCTAGCGCGCGCTCTTGCTAACTTAGCTTTTTGCGATGAAAAAGTGTATATACATATGTATATACAAAAAATCAAGCGTTTCATGCAGCTAGACTAAGCGCGCTCAACAGCATGCCAAGCATAAAGCGCTCAACTGAGACAGCTAAAAGAGCTTTTTCCAAGAACTCTCACTTTATCTGCAACTAAGACCCTTAAACAATTACTGCCCGCTGTGAAATCTTAACACCTGCTAGCTCTGCAAAACACAAATCCTCCACATCAAATCCAAAAGAATTTGCCTTTCTTTATTTATTTTAAATTAACATAAAGTTTTTAACATACCATTCCATTAAGTTTGCATGACCTTAATAAACGAGAGAAATGTTATCCTCTTTCCAAATCCTGTGGATGAAGAAAGGATGAATGAGATTTTGCTCGGCATCGCAAAGGAATTTGATTTTGAGGCAGAGTATTCTTTTGTACGAGATTATGGAATTAGAAGGCGAGATGGGGAATTAAAATTGGTGTTGAGCAGAGTGTCTGTTTCAGGAATGTTCCTTCACCATATGACTAGAGGAATGTCCTCAGCCATGCCGTTTGACTTTTCAAGTTTTGTTTTGAGAAGTAATCGAGACTGGACAAAAATGAGTGGAATTGATTTTGGGATAGTTCCAGGGCATGATGTACGCGACTATCCTGAGGTGAATTTGCGAGTTTATGACAAGGTGCGCGAAATGTATGGAGTGCCAATGGATAAAATCCCAAGAGAGTTATTTTAGCTTCTCCTAAAGTTATTTCTTAATAACTCGGTTGAATTGCAACAATTGTTAAATATCCAAACTTAAAACTTTTCATATGGGAAAGCGGCATACACTGGCAGATATTTTGAGGCAGAAGGAAGCTGCTGAAAAAGCTCAGAAAAGACTGGAGAGAGAGCTTGCAAGATTGCAAAGAGAGAGCATTAGAGCGTCGCTAGGTATGGCTGAAAGGCTGATAAAGAGCGTTTATGCAAGCGGCAATGTTGATGATATTGCAGCGATGGAGGATTTGTTTTCAGCAGTGAACGAACTTTATGAAACTCGAGGAAACCTGAGGAGCGTTAGGGGAGCTACTAATTATATTAGGAGAGGCATAGAGAGGGGCATAAAGAAAGACAATGAGCGCGAGGAGAGAGGAGTTTACAAAGTTGGGCGAGAAGCAGCAGAGTATCTGAGAGAGCTCGACGAGAAGAGGGGTATTGAACCAGTTTCTCCTAAAGGGTATTATCAAAGGATCCAAAGAGCAATAGCGGAAGGGGTTGTTAAGCCGAGAGTTGTGTCTGAGAGGAGGCGCGAGTTAACGCCTAAACAACTTGAAGAAATTCAAGAGTGGTGGTACGGGGAAAGTTCCGAGTGAATTATCTATTGCGCGAGCCAATAGCTTGTTTTATTGAATTGAAGCCATGTTTTTTTAGAAGTTTGACAAGGTTGTGATTTATTTCTGAGACAAGTTGGGGACCGTTGAAAATTAAGCCAGTAATGAGCTGGATTAATGAAGCTCCTAGAGTGATCTTTTCGTAAGCGTCTTCTGCTGAGAAAACTCCGCCGCAGCCGACAATCACAAATCTGCTTTTGTATCTTTTGAATGTGTGTTTGATTAGATTGTTGGAGAGTTCGCGAGTTGGCAAACCTGAGAAAGCGCCCTTGCCTGCTTTTTTTAGTTCTTCTTTGTTGAGGAATTTGTTTTTTCTGTTTTTTGTTAAGTTGCCGAATATCAAACCTTGAATGTTATGTTGCGCGGCTGTGTCGCATAATTCAAAAGTTTCTTTTAACGAGAGGTCTATCGGCATTTTGAGAAATATTGGTGTTTTTATTTTTAGTTTGTCAATTTTTTTCAAGAGAGGATTGAGTTTTTGCGGGGTTGTGAAGGGCTCGCCGCCAAAGGCGTTCGGGCAAGAGATGTTTAATTCGTAATATGAGGCTATTTTGTATTTTTCTGCAGTTTTGAAGCAGTTGATGTAATCTTGTATTCCGGATTTGAGAGAGCATGTTTCTCTTGAGTTTGTTTTCGCGATGCTTATGCCGAGAGGTATTTCTCTTTTTGTGTTTTTTATTCTTGATAAGATGTTTTCTGCTCCAGAGTTTTTTAAGCTTTTGTTGACGAGGATTGATTTTGATTTTACTAGGCGTGTTAGCCTTGGAGGTTTGTTGCCTTCATATGGTTTGAAGGTTATTGACCCAATTGTGTGGAATCCGAAACCTAAAGCAGGGAGGATTTCAATCAGTTTTGCTTCATAGTCAAAGCCTGCTGCCAAACCAATCGGATTTTTGAATTTAATTCCGAGCAGAGAATTTTCCAAATAAGGATGGGTGTAATTTAAGGAAAGCGAGATTAACTTTTTAGTAGGATGAAATTTTCCGAGCTTTTCTCCGAGGGACAGGGTTTTTTCATGAATTTTCTCAGGGTCTTGTTTAAATAGCAGAGGTTTTTGCAATTTGTAAAGGTTTTTTATTATTCTTTGCATTTAATCTTTGATAGAAGGAAGTTTAAATTTGTTTTGAGGCGGATTTTAATTTGCAGATTTCTCGCCTTTAAAATAAGGGCGACATTTGTTTTCAACGCATTTGCATCCTTCAATTGGAAGATGGTCGGCAAGCATGCATATTTCAATATCCTTTTGCGTGCAATGCTCTTTTTTCCATTCGTTTAAATCAACTGAAAAGTCTTTGTTTACGCATGACGGAAAGCCGCAACATCCTGCAGGTTTGATAGTGCAGTCGTTGTCCGTCTGGCAATAGTAGTCTGTGTTGTGTGCAGCAGGTCTTTTATAGTACAGAAAATAAGCAAAAATTGCTGATGCCAAGAGTATTAAGGCAAGTGCTATGTAAACAGCTTTTTTGTTAATCTTGGTTTTGGATTTTGAGGGTTTTTTCATCTTAAATTTAAGCAAGAGTATTTTATAAAATTATCTTTGTTTTTGCTGTGAAAAAGTGAACAACAACTTTATTAAGCTTCTTTTTCCTCGTCTTTTGATGGTTTTGGAAAAGCTTGGGAATGTGTTGAAGAAGGCTAC
>RFLC01000126.1 GCA_003694055.1 Candidatus Pacearchaeota archaeon
ATGCTTGAATGCTCGGAATGCAAAAAGAGCCACGAGCGCGTGCTCGGCGGCGGAAGGACCAAGAAAAAGGTTGAGATTGGTAGGTAGGTGGTGTGATGGCAAGCGGCTTTGTGCTCGTGAAATGCAACTGCGGGTATGAACAGCCAGTGTTTAGGCATGCAAAGAGCGTTGTAAAGTGCGCAAACTGCAGCGCAACGTTGGCTGAACCGCGCGGCGGCAAGGCCAAGATTCTGGCAAAAATCGATAAGGAGTTGGAATAGGTGAAAGGTGCCCCAAAGCAAGGCGAGCTTGTAATTGCAACGATCAAGAAGATTTTTCCGTACGGCGCATTCTGCACGCTCGATGAGTACGACGACCTCGAAGCGTTCCTGCACGTATCTGAGATTGCACCAAGGTGGATCAAGAACATACATGAGCATATTAAGGAAGGGCAGAAGGTCATAGCAAAAGTTCATAGGTACCTGCCTGAGAAGAAGCAGATAGATCTATCTATAAAGAGGGTGAGCGACAGCGACCGCGTATGGAAAAGGGAGCAGTACAGGAGGAGTAGGCGCGCCGAGAAAATGCTCGAGCTAGCAGCGCGCAAGCTAAGAAGAAGCAGGGCGAAGTTCGTCGAGTCGACGTGGAAAGTGCTGGAGGATGCCTACGGGTCAGCGTATGCAGCGCTTGATGCGCTGTCGCTCGATACCGAAACCGCGCGCAAGAAGCTTAAGCTGCCCGCAAGAACGCTCGAAGTCCTAGAGAAGATAGCGAAGGAGAACATTAGGAAGCAAAAAGTGTCGATAAGCAGGACCGTGAAGCTCGAATGTTTTGAGAGCGACGGTGTTAAGCGCATAATGGATGCGTTTGGATCGCTCAAATCCTCCAAGGTCAACCTAAGCGTTAAGTACCTGGGAGCGCCAATCTACCGAATTGACATTACCGCCGATGACTATAAAACAGCGGAGCGCGAGTTTTCACGGCTGATGAGCGAGATAGAAGAAAAGATGGGAAAATGCAGGTACAGGATAGAGGTTGTCGGAGGAGATGAGTGAAAGATGAAGTTCCGAATACGAAAATGCTCGGTCTGCGGGGCATATACGCTCAAAAAAAAGCACTGCGGCACAGGAACAGTGTGCCCGCACCCTTTAAAATTTTCGCCGCAAGATAAGTATGCAAGGTACAGGAGAAGGGTGCTTTTTGATGAAAAATAGAACGTATGTACGGGTGCTCAGGGATATGAAGTTCAAAAGCCCAGTAGTGGTTGAAGGGCTGCCGGGCATAGGGCTGGTTGGAAAGATTGCTGCTGAACATCTCGCAAGAGAGTTGAAGGCAAAAAGGATTGCAGAGGTGTATTCACCCCATTTTCCGCACCAGGTAATTATGAGAAAAGACGGTACAATACGTATGCTTCGGAACGTCATATACGGATACAAAAAAGGGAAGAAGGAGGTTGTCATACTGCTGGGTGATGTTCAGGCCATCACGTCCGAGGCGCAGTTTGAGGTAACAAACAGGTTAATAGACTACTTCAAATCCATAAACGCAAAGAGGGTCTATACTTTGGGCGGATACGGCAGCGGAAAACATATAGCAAACCCGCGCGTGCTTGGTGCGGCAACGCACAAACGGCTGGTTGAGGAGCATGAGAAGTACGGGGTGGTGTTCGGAAAGAGCAAGGGTACCATAATAGGAGTTGCAGGGATGCTGCTCGGTCTGGGAAAACTGAGAGGTATGGAGGGCGTATGCCTGATGGGTGAAACGCACGGCGCATATGTGGATGCAAACTCCGCAAAGGCACTTCTGAAAAAACTGTGCAAAATA
>RFLC01000127.1 GCA_003694055.1 Candidatus Pacearchaeota archaeon
ATTCAATCTTACATTCCAGGTACAAAGATTCACCGTCTGTAAATTATCAAGACACAAAACTCATGATTGAAGGAATAAAACTTGCAAGAAAATTAATATAAAATCAGCAAAGTTTATATCGCCTTTTTATTTTATTTTTTCACGCGGGAGTGCCGGAGTGGTCAAACGGGCCACCTTGAGGGGGTGGTGGGTTAGTCCCTGCGCAGGTTCGATCCCTGCCTCCCGCATTTTTGGTTGTTGTGTTGCGGGTTCGCAAGCGCCGGGCGGGACGCAGCGCTTCGTGAGGGCGTTACGCGCTGCGCGGCAAGAGCGTTGCGTGTTTGAAGTTGCGCGCGCTTGTGTTTTTGGGCTTGATAAAAACAGCGCGAGAGTAAAGTAAAGCGCTAAGAGTCTGGCGTGAAACTCGCGGCAATGCGCTGCAGCAGTAATGAGCGCGCCTTTGAGAGTGTGAAAATGAATTAACAGGGGGTTATTAATGCAAATAAAAGTTACGAGCGGCGTGCGTCGCGTCAGCAAAACTCTGCGGAGAGCAGCAGGCGTTGCCACGCGCTAAAACGCGAGATTAAAGTTAGGAATTAACTGCCTTCAAAAAAATCAACTAGCATTTTGATGCGCTCTTTTTCACTCATTGTTTTGTGTTTAACTTCCTCGCTTTTCTTAAGTTGTTGCGAGCCAATGTATTCTGCAAGCTCCCAAATGCTGATGCCAAGCAGAGATGCAGTTTTAGAAAGTGAAAGGCCCTGCTCGTACAACCGCGCGCCTTTGTTGATTGCCGCCTTGCGCAAAATGTCCTCGATATAATTGCGCATGTGCGCGGACTGCTGCGAGAGAATCTCTCTCATTTTTCTCACATACACTTCACATTTCTCTTGCTTGTTCTCAACGCTAGACTCTGCAAGCTCGAGGTAAGTGAGGAGTTTCCTTTCAACCTTATCCCAGTTTTTTATCTTTATGTAATCGCTTCTTTCAATCAGTTTGCCGAGAGTGTAGGAAATAACAGCAAGGGTTATGGTAAGAGCGTCCTGCCGTGCGCATGCCTCTGAGATAAGCTCGTCAGAAAGTTGTTTGAGCTCTCGCGAATTTTTCTCACGCAAAGCTGTGCGCATTTTCTGCAGAACCGAGCCCAAGGCTATGCACTCTTTTTTGTCAAGCATCTTACTCCTTTTTCAAGTGAACATCCATTTGCGGGAATGGTATGGATATGCCTGCTTTGTTGAGCGCGTTGTAAATCCGCGTGTTTGCCTCGTCGATAGTTGCGTATCTGTTCTCATACGAGTCGACGTAAAAGAACGCTTTGAAGTTGAGTGAGGACTCTCCCATCTCTAGGAAACGCACGCTTGGCTTCGGATCGTCGAGAACATGCTTCAGTTTCTTTATTTCTGCCAATACGATTTTCTTAACTTTGTCGATGTTGGAACCATAGGCAACTCCAAACGGCAGTACAACTCTTACCTTTGGCTCGGGTAGCGAGACATTTCTAACTATGCTGTCGGCAATTTTTGAGTTCGGAATTACAAGCATTTCATTGTCAAACGAACGGATTTTCGTGCTCCTGATTCCAACCTTTTCTATCACTCCCCAGGTTCCGTCCTCGAGCACAACCCAGTCACCGACGCGCACCGATCGGTCAAGTATCATTGCTACTCCTGCAAACATGTTTCCAAGGGTCGGTTGCAAAGCTAACGCTACTGCAATTCCAGCCACACCTAACGCGCCAAGCAAGGGGAGGATTTCCACTCCCCACAAGTCAAGGATGTAAAGTACAACGAAAAATATGACGAAAATCTTGAGCGTGCTGTGGATGATTCCAATAAGCGCTTTGTCTATTTTTATCTTTGACTTTGTAGATACGATTGTCCAGCTATGCTTTAGGAAGATGTCAACAACCACGAATGTTATGTAACCAATTATCGCTACTATGGCAGAGTAGATTGCAAGGTTTGTGTTGCGCTCGAGCGCTGAATGGAGTGAGATTTCTTCGAGCGCGGCGCGCAGAGCGATTAAGGTTGCGAGGATTGTCAACGGCTTGGTCGTGGCTTCATAAATCATATCGTCGAGCTTGGTTTTTGTCCTTGCAGTAAGTCGCACGAAGATTTTCTCGATAATTGCAAGTGCAAGGCGAAGCACAAACGCTAGCAAAACAAAAACAATAACTGCTCTCAGAAAATCGTTCTGCACATATGTTGCTAAACCGATAATTTGCCCGAGAGCCATAGGAACTAAAGTCAGCGCAGATTTATAAGCTTTAGCTTTGATTTTGGATTGTTAGAGTTCGCGCGGCTCTCCAACGTGAGATTGTGTATATACGTTTGTATATACAATTTTAGTTGCGCGCAGAGTGAAAATCTGCCTAGCGCGGATTGACAAAACAAACAAAACTGCATGCTTTCGCTATACTCGCAGGTCGCGAGCAACGCATCGCGCTGGCGTAGGAGGGAGTTATGTGAAACTTGCATGTGAGGATTTCACTTTCTGCAATGCCTGCCAGCGCGCTTGCTTTAAGTGAGTGAAGACAAAAACGGCAAGCTAGGGAATGAGTTTCAGATGCCCGCACCAACCAAATCTTTAAATACTCTGTGTGCGAGACTTGATTATGACACTTGCTAATGAATCGTTGCGCTCAGAGATTATTGGAATTATTTCTAACTAAATAATTATTTATTCCAATGGTGGATTTGCATAAACTCGAAGGAGATGTTCTGAAGTTTTGGGAAGAAAATCAGGTTTACGAGAAGAGAAAGCAGGCGAACGCTGGTGGAAAGAAGTTTTACTTTTTGCAAGGTCCGCCGTACACCTCGGGAAGGATTCATATTGGCACAGCGTGGAATAATTGTTTGAAGGATATGGCGTTGCGGTACAAGCGCATGAGAGGGTTCAATGTTTGGGACCGAGCAGGGTATGACATGCATGGCTTGCCGACAGAGAATGCAGTGCAGAAGAAACTTGGTTTGAAGGACAAGGGTGAGATTGAGAAATTTGGAGTTGGGAATTTTGTGAAGGAGTGTTACAACTTTTCTGAAACGCATGCTGAGATGATGAGCAAAGACTTGTGGAAGCTAGGGGTTTGGATGGACTTTCCAAACGCTTACAAGCCGATAACTCGGGAGTTTATCAGCGGGCAGTGGGCGTTGGCGAAGAAGGCGCACGAGCAGGGCAGACTTTACAAGGGTCTTAAGGTAATGCACTGGGATCCGATATGCGAGACTGTGCTCGCAAAGCACGAGCTGGAGTACAAGCAGATAAAAGATGATTCTATATTTTTGAAGTTCAAGAGGAAGGGTGCAGAGAAAGAGTATTTCATTGTTTGGACGACAACGCCTTGGACAATTCCGTTTAACCTTGCGATTATGGTGAACCCGAACGTGCAGTATGTGCGCGCTCGCGTGGGGGATGAGGTGTGGGTGGTTGCAAAAGATTTATTGCATGTTTTCGTCACAGGATTGCTTGGCAAGAAGTACGAGGTGTTGGAAGAACTCTCTGGGATGGAGTTGGAAGGTATTGAGTATGAGCACTTTCTCGACGAGCTGAGCGAGGTTTATAAGAAGTTGAAAGAGAAGAGCAAGAATGTTCACACAATTGTGTTGAGCGAGGAGTATGTTGACACTAGCTCGGGAACTGGTTTGGTGCATTGCGCTCCTGGATGCGGACCTGAGGATTTTGAAGTCGGAAAAGCATATGGCATTGAACCCTTGAACACGCTTAACGAGAAAGGCGAGTTTGAAGGGCTGCCTGCGTTTGAGGGTTGGAGGGCAAAAGTTGACGACGGCAAGTTTATAGAGTTGTTTGAGAAAAAAGGCGCGCTTGTTGCTAAAACTGAGATTGAGCACGAATACCCTTGTTCGTGGAGAACTCATGAGCCAGTTGTATTTCGCTTGACAGAACAATGGTTTTTGCGCGTGCAGGATCTTGTGCCGCGCTTGCTTGAGATGAACAAAGAGGTTAGGTGGGTGCCGAAGAAGTTTAGCGAGAGCTATGAGAGGTGGACAGAGAACTTGCGTGACAACACGATTACTAGGCAGCGTTATTGGGGTTGCCCCGTGCCGATTTGGGTTAATGAAAACGATGAGAGCGATTTTCTCGTCGTGGGGAACGTTGAAGAGTTAGAGGAGCTCACAGGAAAGAAATTCACAGACATCGAGTTGCACAGGCCGTTTATCGACGAGGTCGTGATAGAAAAGGATGGAAAGAGATACAAGCGAATTGAGGATGTGTTTGATGTCTGGCTTGACTCAGGAACTGCTTCTTGGAACTGCCTTTACAACAGACCTGAACTTATCGAGGAGTACTTTCCGGCAGACCTTGTGCTAGAGGGAAACGAGCAAACTAGATTGTGGTTTAGCGTCTTGCAAATCTGCTCAGCGATAATGTTCAACTCCACAAGTTACAAGAATGTTTTCGTTCACGGGATGATTTTTGACTTCGAGGGAATGAAGATGTCAAAGTCGCTTGGAAATGTTATCTCTCCCGACGAGGTAATTGCAAAGCATTCGGTGGATGTGTTTAGGTATTACATGTGTCAGGCAAAAGCAGGAGAGAACATAAACTTTAGTTGGGACGAGGTAAAGGTTAAACATAGGAATCTCATAATACTTTACAACATCTCCCGTTACTTGCTTGACCTAGCGCGCCTCAACAGCTCTGGCGCTCTTGTTGACAACACCGAAGGCGTGGAAGAGCGTTGGTTAAACTCGCTTCTCAACTCAACGCTTAAGCGCGTAACAGAACTTTTTGAGAGCTACAATCTCGACAAAACAATAACCGAGATTGAGAGATTTTTCATTCAGCTTTCGCGGGACTACATAAAAATTGTGAGGCACAAGAGCGACACAAGCAAGGCAGTGTTTGAGGCGTTGAAAGAGAGCTATGTGAAGTTGCTCAAGATTTTCTCGCCGGTCGCGCCGTTCGTTACAGAGGCGATTTGGCAGGAACTGCGAGAGGAAGGGATTGTGAGCGAGGAGTCTGTGCACCTGACTAGCTGGCCTGAGCATGACGAGAGCAAGATTGACAGAAAGTTGGAGGAGGAATTCGAGCTGGCGTTTGAGTTGATTGAAAAAGGACTTGCGGAGAGAGATAGGAACAAGGTCGGACTTCGCTGGCCGCTTGCAAAGGCTACGCTTTTTGTCAGTCCGTCGAGCGAGGGCAGGCTGCGCGCAGAGGTTTTGGAGGTTGTTAAGAGGCAATTGAATGTCAAGGCAATTGAAGTGCAATCCAGAGAGGAGAGCGAGTCAAGCGTGGAACTTGACTTTGAGCTGACTCCAGAGTTGCGACGCGAGGGGCTTGCGAGAGAATTTATTAGGAGGTTGCAAGAACAGAGGAAAAAGCACGGACTTAAGAAAGGCGAGATGATTGAGGTTAAAGTTGTCGAGGCAAGCGAGGAGATGAGGAGCGCTTTGGAGGACTTTTCCGACGATATAAAGAGCAAATGCCACATCTCGAAGTTTGAATTTGCGGAAGGCGATGGTTGCGACGCCGGCGCGCGCGACAGCGACGGGGAGTGGAGCGCGCGCTTCGACATAAAACAAAATTCTGCGCGTTTGGTTTTCAAAAAAGTTTAAATACTGAGAAAAATTTAAATAGTATGGTTAACAATTAGGGAGTAGGAAATGATAATTAACGAGGAGTTTTTAAGCAGGTTGAGGAAGTTGTTTGACTTGAACCTTTATGAAGTTAAGGTTTGGACTGCGCTTTTGTCGCGCGGCGTTTCTACTGCTGGGGAGTTGAGCACAATTTCTGATGTGCCGAGGTCGCGAACTTACGACATTCTTGAGTCGCTTGAGAAAAAAGGCTTTGTTGTGATGAAGCTTGGCAAACCAATTAAGTTTGTGGCGCTCGAACCAGAGGAAGTTGTTGAGCGAGTGAAAAAGAACCTGATTCACGAGGCGCATGAAAAGTCAAAGCGTCTTGAGCAACTCAAGGGAGGGGATGTGCTAAAAGAGCTCAACAGCCTTTACAAGAACGGAGTTAAGTATGTTGACCCTGCTGACCTTTCTGGCTCAGTGCACGGCAGGCAGAACCTGTACAACCATCTCGATATGCTCGTGCGAGGCGCTGACAAGACTATCACAATCGTGACAACAGAGGATGGGTTGAACAGGAAGTTCGAAGCGCTCTATCCATCTTTTGAAAAGGCGAAAAAGCGAGGAGTTACTATTAGAATCGCAGCGCCGATAACAAAGAAGAACCTCAAGGTTGCAAAGCACCTTGCGAAAATCGCAGAGCTGCGAGACGCAAACCCGAAAAAACTCACTGGGAGGTTTGCAATTATTGACTCTGAGGAGATTATGCTCATGCTAACAGACGACTCTTCAATTCATCCTGCATATGACATCGGAGTCTGGCTTTCCACACCTTTCCTCGCAAAATCAATGGAACAGCTTTTTGAGCTAGCTTGGAAAGAGCTCACGCCGATGAGCAAGGTTAAGATTAAATAATCTATTTCTTTTAGAGCGCAAAGTCTTCCGGCAAATCTCTAATGAATAATTTTTTCTATTGACAGCTGGAAGTTGTCGAAGATGTTCTCAACCTTCTTTCCTAGCACATCTTCTAGAACTGACTTTAGCTTGCGCAGGAAATCATCTATTGTTGACACTCCCTCAATATTTCTGATTAGCTCTTTTATGTCCCTCAGACTGACACCCTCTAGGCCGTGCCCCATTATTGATTTGTTGCGCAGTTTTGTTAGAGGGTTCTCCTTTTGTTTTGTGTTCTCATCTGGTTTTGGATAGCCTGCGTTAAGCTGTTTGAAAAACTCTATGGCTGAGAAATACCTGCGAGTTTTCTCTTTGAAATTTGCGCGCTCTTTTTCAGAGAGCTTGTTCATTTCATTCTCGAGTACAGAACTCAAAAAGAAATAATAAAAATTCTTGCCTGAGTTCACAGACACATTTTCAAATTTTGAGAAGTAATACTCCTCATTTTTCTTTTGGAAAATTTCTGCGAAGTGGTGGAGATAGATACTTTCAAAGAATTTCTTACGCCCATGTGGGAGCAGATCCTTCTCAAAGCTCTTGTTAAATACTTCTTCGCCTTTGCTGTTGATTCTCTTGACCTTGTCTCTCTCATTCACAAGCCCTTTGGATTTTAGGAAGTCATACAAAAGTAGATGCCAGACAGCTTCTTCAATTCTCCATATCCTTCCAGCAACCTCCGCATATCTTCCTTGCTTTAGGCAGACAATTAGGTTAGAGTAAATCAACTCTATACCAATGCTAGCTTTCTCTCGATAGTTTCTACCTTCTGGGATGGATGAAAGATTGTAGGCTGAGATTGCCCGTTCACACAACTCTTTTACTTGCTCATCTTCAGACATCAGGTTTTTGACAGCCATGAAATCGTACATCTTTAAGAATTCCCTAACTTTGTGCCGTAAAATGTGCCTCCTTAACTCTACAAAATTCTTTTCACTAACTTCTTGATTGTATTCTTTCACTTCATAAACTCTGACGCTAACATTTGAAGGAAGTGCAAACAATGTGGCAGTCTCAAGAGCGCTGTGCATTTGAGGAGTTCCTCCGGAAACCTCTGTAAACACTGCTTCGTAGGATTTAGCCAGCTCGTTCATTAAGTCAGAAAAGAAAGCTACTAATCTTGGGAAGTCCGTAGGGTCAAAACTTATGTATTTCAGTTTGACTTCGTAGTCTCGCGACAATATCTTTGTTATTATCTCTCCGAGATACAGGGTGTCCTTTTCGTTTCTTTCCTTCTGATTTGTGCACACCAAATAAACAATCCTTACGTTATGCTTTTTGATTTTCTCTAAGAACGGCGTGACTAGCGGAAGTTTTATGTGCTGGGAGTATTCGTCAAAGTTCTTAAGTATGTGCTCAGTAGCGCCGCGGAACGTTTTTTTATTGATGTAAATCATGTGAGTATTTCTATTTGTGTCATACCACTCTTCTCTTGTTTTCCATCCTTGCCACTCCTTGCCAAATGCTATATCACTCGTGCCAAGGGTTATGAGAGCGCATTTCACTTGCTAGCATGGCAGGACTTGTTAATAAAATTTTTGAATTCTTCTAAACCAGCGATGCAACACATTTTTATACATTGCTGGCTTTTTTAGGGCATGAAAGGAATTATCACTTACCTTGACAGCGTTAGCGAGGGTGGCAAGACATATGTTCATGTTTATGGCAGACTATCCAACGGCAAATCTTTTCTTTGCGTCAAAGAGTTTTCTCCTTATTTTTACATTCGCGAGAGTGATTTGGGCGTGGCGAGGCGAGCGAAGCTTGAAGAGGGGTTTGAAGTTGAGAAGACAGAAAAGCGAAATAAAAATTTGGAGGGAGTTGCGAAGTTGGTTTTCAAGACAAAGCGAGGATTTTCGAGCGCTTACAAGGTTTTGCACAAAGTTATTGATGTGTATGAAGCTGATCTTTCGCCGCAGCAGAGATTCATGATTGATAATGACCTCTACCTAGGAATTGAGATTGAGGGAGAGTGTGAGATTGGGGAAAGGGTTGATTGCGTTTTTGTTGAGCCAAAGTTAAAGCCTGCGGATTCCGAAGGCGCCAAGCAAGTCAAGCTGCTCTCAATTGACACAGAGTCGGATAAGGGCAACAACAAGCTGTTTTGCATTGGACTTTACTCGCAAGATTTCAAGAGAATTTTTATGGTGACAAACCACAAGATAAAAGACGTAGTTGCTTGCAAAGACGAGCGCGAGTGTTTGGTGAAGTTTAGAGAGGAGCTATTGCGCTTTGACCCTGACATCATAACAGGCTGGAGCGTTGTGGATTTTGATTTTGTTTTGCTAAAGCAGTTGTTTGAGAAGCACAAACTTGATTTTGATTTGGGGAGGAACAACAAGAATTGCAGGATTAGGATTGAGAGCGATTTTTTCAGGGATTCGAGCATTGATGTTCCCGGCAGGCAGGTTCTCGATGCGCTGGCGCTAATCCGCGACCCAATTTTGCGCGACGCGCCATTGCTCCGCTCTGCAAAGTTTGACTCATTCTCTTTGCAAGATGTTTCTTCCTCTCTGCTTAACGAAACAAAAACAATCAAAGGAAAGTCGCGCCACAAGGAAATAGAAAAACTCTATTACGCAAACACCTCTTCCTCGCATGCAAAGCTGGCTAGGTACAACTTGCAAGATTGTAGGTTGGTTTACGAAATTCTTCGCAAGACAAAGTTGATTGAGCTGGCATTTGAGCGAGCGCGCTTAACTGGCCTGACACTTGACAGGCTGAGGGGTTCAATAGTTGCATTTGACTCGCTTTATATTCGCGAGGCAACTAAGCGAGGGTTTGTTTCTCCGACAACCAGCTACAAGCAAAAAGAGCGCCGCATCACCGGAGGGTTTGTGCTCTCGCCAAAAGAGGGAATTTACAAAAGCGTGGCGGTGCTGGACTTCAAGTCGCTGTATCCGTCGATAATCCGCACATTCAACATTGACCCGCTTTCGTATGTTGACAGACCGAACAAGAAGGAAAAGCAACTCATCATAGCTCCAAACGGCGCAGCGTTCAAGAACAGCGAAGGAGTTTTGCCGGAAATAATCGCGAAGCTTGCGGCAGCGCGCGAAAAGGCGAAAAAGGAGAAGGACTTTTTGAAAAGCCATGCGATAAAAATTATAATGAACTCTTTCTTTGGAGTGCTTGCTTCTCCGAGTTGCAGGTATTTCAACTTGAACATCGCAAACGCAATCACAAGTTTCGGGCGTTTTATCATAAAGCTAACTGCGCAAAAAATCGAGGAAAAGGGCTATAAGGTGATTTACTCGGACACCGACTCAGTTTTTGTTGAGTTCAAAACAGACGAGAGAAAAGCGCTTGCGAAAGCAGAGGAATTGCAGAGATACATAAACGATTTTTACAAGAGCTTTGTTAGGGAGAGATATTCGCGAGAGTCTTATCTTTTCCTAGAGTTTGAGAAGCTTTATCTCGTGCTAATGATTCCGCCGACAAGGGGGAGGGAGCAAGCAGCCAAGAAGCGATACGCAGGGATTGTTAGGCGTCAAGGCAAAGAAGTGCTTGAGGTTGTTGGGTTGGAGGCGATACGCGGGGATTGGACAGATGCCGCGAAGGAGTTTCAGCGCGAGCTATTGTTGAGGATTTTTCGAGGAGAGAAAGTTGAGAGGTTCATACGCGAGTATGTTTCAAAAATTAAGCAGGGCAAGATGGATGATAAATTAGTTTACCGTAAGGCGCTGCGGAAGGCGTTGGATGAGTACACCAAAACAACTCCTCCGCATGTGAAGGCGGCGAGGCAACTTGATAAACTCGAGACAAATGTTATTGAGTATTTCCAGACTATCGCAGGACCTGAGCCAGTGCAAAAGCTGAGGCACAAAATAGACTATGAGCATTACATCAACAAGCAAATCAAAGTGATTGCAGAGCAAATTCTCTCATTGATTGGCAAGGATTTTGATTCAATTGTTCGCAATTCAACTCAGAAAAAATTATTTTAAGTCTTGGTTTTGCGTTGTTAGCTTGGATTTTTAGCGGGACTTCTGGGATTTTGAATAGCCTGGCTTTGAGACCTCTCCAGTTCGGTAATATAACTTTATTAGTGCGTCTTTGACCTGCGCTTTATCAACAGGGGCTCTTATCACATCGAAATAAGAGGCGACACGCAACTGAGTTTCCATCCTTCTATAGGTATTAATTAAGACCCTAATAAGATTTCCACGACTATTAATTATAGGCCTATTCATTATCTGGAACGCACTCGAAATTATAACAGCGGTATCCGTATTTGCAATCCCAGTTTCTCTTGCACTCTATACAATAACTCTTTTCTGCCTTTCTAAATGAATAGCACAACATATTGCCAAATCTATTATTGGCCGTAGTTTCATGGCATTTGTCTCTGCTCGCTTTATCTGAGCAGTCCATGAATTTTTCTAGAACTTCTAATTTAACGCATCTCTTTTCCTGGCAGACATATCCTTCTTTACAATTTTTCTTAAATACGCTACACTCAATACATTCCCTATTATGATTACAGATTTTTGTATTATTTATGCAACCTTCGCAAGGTTTGGTGCACTCTGAATCAGCTTTACATTCATCCTTTACACATTTGTTTTTTCTACAATGATATCCTTCTTTGCACTGCGTATGTTTTTCACCGACCCAAGAGTTACCTCCATCACATTCTACACATTTAGTGAAATATCCTTGGACTCGTGCACTACAAAAATAGTGTCCTAGAAGGCAATTAGAGCAGGGCTTGTCGGCACACTCTACATGGTTTGCACATTCCACAGGAAAGCAAGACTTATTAATCCCCGTCCACGATATTAAAGGAGTAGGACCCCTAGGATATGGGTGTGGAGTAATACATTCTAATCTCTTTCCTGTAACTTTAATGGTTTTGCTAATTGTTGCTAAGGGTTTGTACCTGCTTCTATCTCTAACAAACGACTCAAAAAAACGTGAAATAGATGACCCTTCAGTTAATTTATGGGAGAATCTCCCTGTTTTGCATGGATAACTACTTCCAGGTGCAAAGATGGAGTAAAGATAGCTGCAATTAAAAACATAAATTGTAAAGTTATACTCGCCTGGCGAAAGAAAGTAATCTAACTCATCTGCTTTGTATATGTATTCAGGAGGTAGGGACCATCCAGTAATATAACCCTTTTCTCTCACAAATATTCTCTTTGGAGAATATGGAGTATCAGGCCATATAGCAAATGCACCGATAGGATATCCTCCACGATTTAGCGAGCTATTCAAACCTTTTGAGCTTAGATTTTCTACATAGGCTGTGTAAATGTGTTCTTTGGACAATGAAGTGCTTAGGTCATGTAGGATAAGGGACTCAAAGGGCTCCCCTGCATAAGTTATGTTAAGTGTTAAATTGAACGACTCGCCGACTGCATAAACATCTTTTTTTGTAGATAGTGTTAGGAGAAGCTTTCCATCCATGGCTTTAACTTGTTTTATGCTTCCTCCAGCGAATTCTTTATTTTCTTCGTTTCCTTTTTTTGAACCATGATCTGAGAAAGTAAAGTAAAGTGTTACTGATCCAATAATAAGAATAATGGGAACAAGCCCTACCCACCAATACCTTTTCATTTTTAATTGAATCTTGAATCAGGCGCTAGGAAAAGCCTCCTTCACACTTTTGCTGAATATCAAGTAGCATCCGATCAGTGCATTAACCAAAAGAGAAAAACTTGCTATAACTCCGAAGCCTATTGCATATATTAACCATCCATTTAAAAGGACGCCAATAGCTGATAAGACAATTGCAATTATTCTCCCCCAGTTCCTACCGGCCCATAGACCATAAGCAGAAAAACCAGTTATCAAAGCATAAGCCAAGAGAAGAACTCCAGCTACGAGGATACTTCCACCGAGAAAACTCCCTAGCGCCCCAAGCGCTTCGTTTTCTGCACCTGTGCTAACACTAGCAATCAACCCTCCTCCTAGTAAGAGCAGGATAGAAAAAAGCAACGTTCCTACAGCGCTGATATAATACCAAACAGAGATAACTTTCACAAGGGTGGGAACCTCGCTCATTTACGCGCACCTCGTACAGATGGCGCATCAGTCTTATTTAAATGTTTCTGTGGCTTAAGAGACACGAGCGGGTTATGTTGGAGTTGCAAACCCTCGTTAACTTAACTTCAATTAATAACTCAAAATTAAATTAGAATATATAAGTCAGCATCAAGCTGTTTCCATCCTTCTATAGGTATTTTTCAACTTTAATCCCGAAGAAATATAAATGCGGGCTTCTCTATTGCGTTTCCATCCTTCTATAGGTATTTTTCAACGAGGCCGGCAGACCGGTAAATCTCTCGCTGTTTCTTATGTTTCCATCCTTCTATAGGTATTTTTCAACAGGAAGCTATTGATTATGTTAAGAGCGCGCTGAAATTAGCGTTTCCATCCTTCTATAGGTATTTTTCAACTTCCTCCGCACTCTCGAAGAGCTGAAAGGAGGTGGTTTAAAAGTTTCCATCCTTCTATAGGTATTTTTCAACAAACTAGCGTACAAACAGGAAAACCCTAGGGATTTCTTCACCACGTTTCCATCCTTCTATAGGTATTTTTCAACGGACACTAACTTATACCTCAATGAGAAAGAGTATATACTCTCTAGTTTCCATCCTTCTATAGG
>RFLC01000128.1 GCA_003694055.1 Candidatus Pacearchaeota archaeon
CATGACCACGCTCTACCGCTTGGAGTTTGGCATTGCGCGCGATAAGGGGGAGAAGGAGATTCACAAGGTAACAACCCGCTTGGTTGAGCAGATGCAAAAACTCACAGAGCTTGCTAGAAAGCACAACATTGCAGTTATAGTCACAAATCAAGTTTACCAGTGGGAAGACGAGTCAAAGATGGTTGGAGGCGACATTCTGCGCTACTGGGGGCGCTGCTTGATAGAGCTGAAAAACGAGGGCGGCAAGCGAACCGCGCGGCTTGTCAAACATCGCAGCCTGCCTGAGTCAACCCTCAACTTCCAGATTTACAACAAGGGCATTAAGAAGAAAGGGTGGATTTAACCTCGCGCCAACTTTCCCAAACTCGCGCGCTCAGTTGCAATGTATTTGAACTTATAGAAACTCTTTTATAAAATTCTCTCGTGGTTTTTTCATGGCAAGAAAAAAATGCCGAGGATTTTATTTGCTCTTGTTTGCGGCAGTTTTTGCGGTTGCATTCGGCGCAGCTAAACTTGCGAGCGCTAGCTACATCACTGGGCAAATTTATATTGATGAGAAAGGCGGTGCGTTGTTTGATGTGGAGAGCGATGTGAACCCGCAAATAAGCGGGCTGAGTTATGATAACGGCAAGCTCCACGGCACAACTCAGGCGTTGACGCAAAAGCAAGGAGAGGTTTGGACGTTTGCCCTTGAGCTTGGAGAGTACAATACTATTCTCCTGGATATTCACTTGCCAAGTTCGCTGGAAAAAATCATTTCAATCGACGGACCGACGAGCGCGTTTGATGTTGAGAAGCGCACGCTTAGCGTGTTTGACAGCAATAAAGAGTTGAAACTCAGGCTGAGTTATGTTTTGCGCAACGCAAACGGAAGCTCGCGCGCGTTGATTGCTTTCTTTGCACTGCTCTTTGTTTTGCTCGCGTTTGCAGGCAGTTTTGCCTACTTCAAATGGCGCGAGAGAAAGAAACGCTTTGAACAAATCTTTCCGCTTGTCAACGAGCAAGAGCAAAGGATTATTGAAGCGCTAATGCGCGCTCCAGCGAGGCAGAAAGAGTTGCGGAAAAAACTAGGCATTCCGAAAGCAAGTTTTTCTAGGTATGTCGCAAATCTCGAGAAAAAGAAACTGATTGTGCGCGAGGGCGATGGAAAGAACAAAGTGCTCAAACTTCGTTAGTTCCAGTTGGTTCCACCTACAATTATAAAAACTCATTTTATCTCACTTGAGCATGATGTTTGGAAAGTTGAAAGGAGGTGTGAGTGCATGAAAAAGAACGCAAAACTGAACTCGCAGCTAGTCGCACTCTTTGCGCTAAGTTTGTTAGTGTTTGGAGTGGTGGCTAGCAGTGTTGCGCACGCAGCACAAGGAAGCGGCGAAAGCGCAGGAGAACACACAGATGCTTCTGGCCATGTTGAAGATGCAGGAATGGACGACTCAGGGCATGGCGGAACAGGAAATGGAGAAGAGGTTGGCGAGGACATTCCTTCAATGGATGACGAGGTAATTGAAGTGCCAACCATTCCGTCGACAATTAGCGGAGGTGGCGGATCTGGCGGCGGAGTTGCAGGGTTTGACCTCAACTTGCGAGATTTGAGGGCTTTAGCGTCTGGTTACTACACTGCTTGCTCTTTCCCTTGGGATGCGAGCGAGTGGCGCGGCAGTCATGTGTCAGTGGACCTAAAAGTAGAGGACATTGCAGGAGGCGAAGCTCATGATGGCGTGAGTTTGGAAGTGAGGAACGACCCGAACGGAGCAACTGCATTCCGCAAGCCTGAGGTGAGCAGGAACGGCAAACTCAAGGCAAGAATTGTTTACCCGGCTGGAGGAGTTGTTCTGCCTGAAAAAGTGCCGATAAGGTTCGTGGTCACAGGAAAGTACAAGCCCGAGAAGATGAGTCTTGATTTTGAGGCAAGGCAGAAGCATGACAGGGTTAACTTTTTGCCAGAGGAGTACTGCTCAACGAGGAGACTTGCGCCTACTCCGCCGGTTGATGGGGTGCATCCAGAGCTGCCTGTGGTAGTGAAGCTTTCTCCTGAAGTGCAAGTCACGCGCGATGGCACAACAAAGTTTGACGTTTACATCAAAGACCAGAGGGATGAGTTGGCTGTTTCAGATGAGAGCGGAATGGCTTCTCAAGGAGTGAAAACATACGAGCTAGAGTTTCTCTCGCGCGGCGGCGTGAGGGGAGAGCTTGAAGAGAGCGAGGTGCAACTCTCCCCTGGAGAGATGGCTCTCGTTGGAGTGACTGTCAAAGCTGCGAACAAAGGCAACAATCCTTTCGTGGTTGTGGTTAAGTCCGACGACTTTGAGGTGAAACGCAAGGGAACAGTGGTCTACCTTGCCGGAGATGTGCCTTTGCCAACAGAGGAAGCATTCTTCAAAGGAGAGGGATACGCGCTAAGCTCAGACGAAACTCGCGGCAAACTTGTCAGAACGAAAGTTGTGAAGAACGGCGATAAACTTAAGGGAACTTTCAAAATTGCCGACGGCGGAGAGGAGTTCTTGCTCGACGGCACAACGAACGGCGAGGTTGTGAAGTTTGATTTGTACTCGCCGAGAGATGGCGTTGGCACTGGCAAACCTGCTGCGTCGTTCGCAGGCAAATTGAAGCGCTTCAGCAACTTCTTGCTTTTGCGCGGAGCGTTGGATACAGCTGAAGGAGAAATCTGGGAGCTCACGCTGCTTGGCAGGAAAGCTCCTCCGATTGTCGCAGTTGACTTGCCTTCTGAATCCGAGGCAGAAGCTGCAAAGGTTGAGAAAATACCCATCGGGAAGATTCTTGCTTTGAAGAGAGTGAGGAAAGCGGACAGAGTTGCTTTTGCAAGAGCAGAAGAGGATACCTCAGCCCCAACGAGTGAAACTGCTTCAGAGAAAGAGAGCGAGCAAGAAACAGAGAAGGAGATTTACATAGTGCCGAAAAAGGTGAAGGCAAAGAAAATCTTCTGGTTTATACCGACTGGCAAGAAGGTTGTTGAGGCAGAGGTTGTGAAAGCAGGAAAGGTTGCCAAGGAGGTTCTTGAGGAAGGCAAGGAAGTGCAAATCGGGGACTACAAAGTGCGAGTGCGCGCGATAGAAGGCGACAATGTTGACATCGAGGTCAAGCGAGTGAGCGCGAGCGGAGCGAGCGCTTAAACTTTTCTTTCTTCTTTCTTTCTTCTTTGTTTTATTTCTTTATTTCAATGTTCTTCACTGCGTGGAGATGTTTTCAGTTGGGTTTCAATATCGCAATGGCGATTTGGCGAGAGTATCAAGAGCCGACGAGCTTGCTCGCGAGTTTCGGGTTGCAGTTTGTCTGAGAGCAGCTGTGTTTAAAGATGTTGCGAAGCAGGGATTTGCGCGAGCGCTGCAGGGCGCGGACTTTCTTATGCTTTGATAGTTTTGCACTTTTCAAATCTTTTTGACTCCTACTTTTACGTGCTTTTTGGGCAGTTCATTGCGATGTGAAATAAAATTTATTGCAAGGGCATGGTCAGCAAACTAGTGAGATTGGTGCTAGGTCTTAATTCGCGCAGGAAATCTCTGCAGTTTAGTGTGGGAATGGGTTGCGTTTCTTTTGTTCTAATTAGCGCAAGCGCGGCGCACCCACGGAATGCTTCGCAAGGAAGAGAGGCGTTCTCTGTAAGTTGTTTAGATGTGTAGCAAGGAAGGCAGGATGCGTTACTTTTTGAGCGTTTACATCGCGTTATCGAGATAAAACTAAATTTATCGACGGAAAATTCCGTTCGCAATTATGCACGTCGCACAAGCGAAAGAATGCGCGAGAGCGCAAAACGCGCGCTGTTTGCAGAAGCCCTGCAGTTTAGTGTGGGAAGGATGACACCTTCGCTCTTATCACACAAAAGTTTATATATCTCCGAGATGTTTGTCTGGGATGGCAAGCCGTCAAGTCAGTGCATCACGGGGATGGTTTGTTTTTAGCGTTATCGCAGCGCTTGCCGTTGTTGGTGTGCTGGCGTTTGCTGAGCAGTCTGTTCGGTACAGCCCGATTCTCATGAAGCGCGCAGCTTTGCCAAGCCCTTTGCCTGAAGAGGTTAATGCCAACCGGTGCTCTGCTGATAGCGTGTGTGAGGTTACGAGTTTGCAGGTTGGCGCTCCTGATGTTGGAGGGCTTGTTGCTCATGGAAACACACTCACTACAAACTCTCGCGGGAGGAGGGATCTTGTTTTAACTTCATCGAGCGGTAAGGTAAGGATTGCAGGCGACTTGGAGCTGCTAGGAGATTTTGCCGTGCGGAATTCTGACGCAATAGACTGCAAGGTTTTTAACTACAGATCAGTGCCTGGCAACTCCACAGACGGAGATAGCTTCTGCCAAACAGTTGGATTTGACTATTGCTTGGTTGGAGAGTATCAAGAGGGCACAACTTATTTTGAGTCGCGAAACGGCACTTGCTCTGGGAGGGTGCAGGCAAAGTTCACGTCTAGATTCGTTGGAGACTGCCCGAGCAATTCGGGTGGATCTGGCGGTGGGTGTTTTTCAATAGGTCCGAGCATGGCAGCAGAACCTTATTTAGGGGATGTTGCGACAGGCGTTGACTATACCCGTAATGTGAGAGTTGTTTGTTGTAGGTAATTTTCTCGTGTTGATTTAAGAGTTGGGAGAGTTTTCCGTCGGCAAACTCGCGTTGCGTTCGCACTCGCGCGGCTTTTCTGCGCGCGGCGCGAGTCGATATGAACAAGGAAGCGCGCTGTTTGGC
>RFLC01000129.1 GCA_003694055.1 Candidatus Pacearchaeota archaeon
CGCGCCTTCGGCGCGCCAACACTAGCCTTTGCTCTGATAAAAACCTTTACTTCAAAATGCGCCGTGCGGGAATCGAACCCGCGCCGCAAGCTTGGGAAGCTCGCATCCTAACCACTAGACTAACGGCGCAAATCTGCTTGTCAGAGCAGGTTTTTATTTTTTTTCCAAACGCCTAACTTCTAAGAGCTAGGGTTGTATATACATTAGTATATACGCGCAAGCCAAACTTCCAAAGCTACTCTGGAAAGCTAGCGCTCGCGCGCAAACCTAGAACTAGAATCGCGCGCTCCCCAGCTGCGCGCAACGCAAAAAACTAACCAGCATAAACAGGGCTCGCAGCTTCTAGCCCTGCCTTTGCCTGCTTGATGTAAACCTCTTCTATTTTCTTGTAGCGCTTTGCAGTTTCCTTTGAAACAGACGGCTTAACGCGCTCAAGCGCGCTCTCAAAGTCAGCACGCGTGACTTGCTTTGCATTGATGTCTCTCCTCAGCGCAGCAAGAGCTGCCTCTCTAACTAACGCCTCAATGTCCGCACCCACAAAACCCTCGGTAAGTTTGACAATCTCATTCAGGTCAACATCCTCTGCAATCGGAGTGTTTTTCAAGTGAACCTTCAACACAGCCAAGCGCTCCTTCTCATTCGGAACATCAACCAAGATAATGCGGTCAAACCTTCCTGGTCTGAGCAAAGCAGGGTCTAGCATGTCCGGCCTGTTTGTCGCGCCAATCACAGTCACATCCTTCAAACCCTCAAGCCCGTCCATCTCTGCAAGCAACTGGTTAAGCACGCGTTCTGTGACCCTTGTCCCAGTTTCCACTCCTCTTCGCGAAGCAAGCGCATCAATCTCGTCGAAGAAAATGACGCACGGAGCAACTTGCCGCGCGCGCTCAAACACCTTTCTCACGCCCTCCTCGGACTTGCCAACCCACATGCTCAAAAGCGAAGGTCCTTTGACATGAATGAAGTTTGCCTCGCTTTCCTTTGCAACTGCCTTTGCAAGCAAAGTCTTTCCTGTCCCTGGCGGTCCGTAAAGCAGCACTCCTCTCGGCGCGCGAATGCCAAGCCTAGCAAACGCCTCTGGATTGTGCAACGGCCACTCAACTGCTTCCTTCAACTCCTGCTTCACCTTCTCCAACCCGCCGATGTCAGCCCAGCCAACATTTGGAGTCTCTACATACACCTCTCTCATCGCGCTCGGTCGCACAACCCTCAACGCCTCCTCAAAATCATCTGGCTTGATAACAACCTTATCCAAAATCTCCTGCGGAATTGGTTCATCAGCATCCATCTTCAAGTTCGGCAGCATCTTCCTCAACACATTCATCGCCGCCTCTTTCGTCAAGGCAGCAAGGTCTGCTCCAACAAAGCCGTGCGTCTTGCGCGCAATCTGCTCCAAGCTAACCTTTTTGTCAAGCGGCATGTTCCTCGTGTGAATCTTAAGTATCTCAAGTCTTGCCTTCTTGTTCGGCACAGAAATCTCAATCTCTCTGTCAAACCTTCCTGGCCTGCGCAGCGCCGGGTCAATAGAGTTAATCCTGTTAGTTGCGCCAATAACAACAACCTTACCCCTTGCCTTAAGCCCGTCCATCATGCTCAACAACTGGCTCACAACCCTGCGCTCAACCTCTCCCTGCACATCCTCTCTCTTCGGCGCAATCGCGTCAATCTCGTCGAAAAAGATTATCGACGGAGCGTTCTTCTCTGCCTCCTCAAAAATATCCCTAATCTTCTTCTCAGACTCTCCGTAAAACTTGCTCATAATCTCAGGTCCGTTAAGCAAGATAAAGTTTGCCTCGCTCTCGTTTGCAACTGCCTTTGCAAGCAAGGTCTTTCCTGTCCCTGGAGGTCCGTGCAACAACACGCCCTTCGGCGGGTCAATCCCAAGGCGCTCGAAAATCTCAGGATGCTTCAACGGAATCTCAACCATCTCGCGAATCTTCTTTATCTCATCCTCCAACCCGCCGATGTCCTCGTAAGTCACATCAGGAATTGACTCATCTGCAACAGCAACTGCTTTGGAGTTAAGCACAATCTCTGTGTCCTCGCTGATGTAGCACGGCTGGTTTGGAGTTGTGGAAACAATCACAAACCTTATTTGATGGAACCCCGGAAAGCCTCCGTAGTTTGTGAAAAGGTCTTGCAAGTCTCCGAACAAGTCCGGCAGGTTTTCTCCGCCGAGAAGGTCTTTCCTGCGTTGCACCCCGCCAAGAGAGATGAAGTCTCCCTTCACAACAGGCCTGCCAATCAAGCCGCCTTTAATCACCTCAGGATCTGCGCGCACCACAATCCCTGCTTGCGCCGGAGCAATCACAACTCTTTTAGCTGGCCGCAAGTTTGCCTTTTTCACAACAACATACTCTCCCACGCTCGTCCGCGCATTCCTTCTTATCAAGCCGTCAATCCTGATGATGTTCTCTCCCACATCTGCAGGATAAGCTCTTTCAGCAGTCGCAAACGTCTCGCGCTCGCCTTTTATCGAGATAATATCGCCGCGCGCAATCCCCATGCTCTTCATGATTTGCGGGTCTATCCTCGCAAGCCCTTTGTAAACATCATCTTGCAAAGCTTCAACTACCTTCAACCTAATTCCATCCGCTGCTTTCTTCTTTATCATTTCTGCCATCTTTCCTCCTCTACAAAGTAAACTCCTAGCTTTCCAAAGTCCTCAAAGCACAGCTTCACCATCTCATTCATCTTATTTGTTGAGTTTAACTGGTTTATAAATTCAACTATCTCCTTCGGAATGCTAATCGCATGGCTGTTCCCAATAATGCGCAGCTTAACTTTGTAAGTTTTCCGTCGGAGAGAAGAGTAGTGATTGTAAGTGTGCAGGTCAGTTGGGTGGATGATGCGCTCGCCGCACTTTGGGCACGCCATCGCTCGCAGTTTAAACCCTGATTTGACAACATGAGTTGGGCGCATCTCTGTGTTGCATGACCTGCACAAAATCTTGGCATCAAAAATGTCCTTCATTTTGTTTATCCTTGTTTGTATATACAATCTCGGATACACTTAAAGTATTTAAATGTTTTGGTGACTCGCGTCCCAGAGCCAACCTAAATTGCCTTAACCAAAACTCACGCCAAACCTCAACTCGCAAACCCCAGAGTTAGTTAGCAAGCTTTTATCGTCGCGAACTATCTTTAGGCAACGCAAGTGCGGCTGTGTTACCTGATTAATATTTCCTAACGCTGTTGAATTTCGTTTTCCATTTTAAGTAAAATATCCATCTTCCTTTTTTTCCTTTGATAAGCCATTTCAGGAGTTTCAAGGATTTTCTGATTGAGACACATATGTGGCCTGATGCAATTAACCATTTCATGAATCTTCTTTGTTACCTATCTTGAGGTCTTCCAACCCTCTTTCCAAGTTCAGGAATCTTTTCACTCTCTTGATATTCTTTGTAGATTTGTTCAATTCTTCTGACGGTAATTCTTACCTTTTTCTTTACTTGACATGATGCCCAACCCTATTTTTAGGTCAATTAATTCAATCAACTTTTTCTTGTTAATTTCATACGCTGATTTTTATCAGCGTTAAGAACTAATTTTCGGATAACACACAAGGGCGAGAACAAAAGTTTTAAATACGCTCTCAGAGAGTTAGTGGTATGATTATTCCAGTCAGGTGCATGACTTGCGGAAAGCCTGTCGGGCATTTGTGGGAAGAGTTCAAGAAGCGCGTTGAGAGCGGGGAAGACGCGGGCAAAGTTCTCGACGAGCTCGGCTTGGAAAGGTATTGCTGCAGAGCAACTCTCATGGGGCAAGAAGACATTCTTCCAGAGGTCAGCAAGTTCAAAAAGGCGTGATTAATGAGAAAGTTGAGAATCCTTGTTGTGTGCAAGCACCCTAGCAACTCGCCCGAAGCGAGCGCATGCAGATTGATTTCTTCCAAGGGCGTTAAGGTTGTTTACTCTTGGAAAAACACGCTCAAGCCAGAAAGGTTGAAGGGTGTGGACGTGATTGTCGCAATCGGCGGCGACGGAACTGTGCTCTCTGCCTCTCACTATGTCACGCGCCAGCTCTTGCTCGCTGTCAACTCTTCTCCAAGCAGCAGCGTAGGTCACCTAACAACCATCACGCTCGAAAAACTGGACAAAAAGATAGAGCAAATAAAAAGAGGGAACTTCAAGATTGAGGAGTTGCAAAGGATAGAGGTAAGCATTAACGGGAAAAAACTCAAGCCACTTGCATTAAACGAGGTTTTCATGGGCAGCGCTAAACCCTACCTCATTTCGCGCTACCGGGTTATAGTGCGCACTCCCTCCCGCACTTTTGAGGAACGCCAACGCTCGTCTGGACTGATTGTCTCAACAGGCACAGGCTCAACTGCCTGGTTCAAGTCTGCAGGAGGCAAGCCATTCTCGCCGCAAGCCCCTTACGCAAGATTTGTTGTCCGCGAACCCTACCTCTCCCGCTTGGACAAACTCAAACTTCGCGCAAAAGAGATACGAAAGCACGACGCACTTTACATAATTCCTGAAGTGCCATTCACGCTCGCAATTGACTCAATCCGCGAGTTCAGCGTCAAGCCAAACGCAAAAATAAAACTCTCCCTCGCGCGATTTCCGCTGAGAAGGATTGTTTAAATTTCAAAATTTAGAATCCAAAGCCAAAAGGAGATTTCTGCGAGCTACGAAAAAGGTCAACAATGCTTTGGGGCTGGTTTCTTGCCTTTCTTTTCCTCACGCTTGCACTCTTGCTCTTTGTCCTTCTTTTCTTTCCGTAAGTGCCAGAAAGTTTTTTCTTCAGAGTTTCTAAGCTGTCTGTGCCTTGGAGTTTGTTGCATTTGTAGCAAAGGCAAACGCAGTTCGCTAGTGTTGTAGCGCCACCTTTAGAGTAAGCTCGTTTGTGCCCCACCATCATCTCGCTAAAAGATATCTTTCGTCCGCAAGCTTCGCACCTCTCTTTCGCTCTGTGGTATAAAATTTGCTTATCCCTAATTCCGAGTGTTCTTTTCCTTCTCTTTCTCGCCCCAGTTGAAGATGCATTTGAATATATATCAACAAATGAAACGCCCTTTGGAGCGCGATTATTCCCGAAAATGTCAAAGGCCATTATTTCCTCTGCTCAAGAAAGCGCATTAGCCACCACGTCAGTCCAAACCCTACCAAACCGACGATAACAGAAGTAACTTGAGAAAATTTGAAAATGGATGAACTAAGCAAAAACAGAATGAAAAATGCCAGGCATGGAATCAGGAACCTTGGTATTGATAGGCTTTGTACCATAATCATCCGCCATTCAAAATCTTATATAATTTTCGATTTTTAAAATACGCACTTATTCTCTCAAGAATTTTCACGCAACTTTGCTAGCAACTTTGACTTGTCCCTGCCAGGCACATCCTTTCCCCAAAGAACAAACAACCTGTTGATTCTGCTCCAATACCTTTTAGGAGCTATTTTCATCAGCTCTTGTTCGGTTTGTTTCGGCGTTTTCGTTCGGACAAGTCCGAGAACGTTAGAAATGCGATGAACATGAGTGTCAACTGTTATGCTTGGCTTTTTGTGTATCTCTGAGAGAATCAAGTTCGCTGTTTTTCTTCCAACGCCAGGCAGCTGAGTCAGCTCCTCGAGAGTGTCTGGCACTTTTCCGTTGAACTTTTCCAGCAGCACTTGAGCAGCGCGCTTCGCATTTTTAGATTTAGTTTTGTAGTAATTTATGCTCCGCGTTAGTTTTTCAATCTTGCTCAACGGAGCGCGCGCGAACTTCTCCAGCGTCGGCAATTCCTTAAAAACCTTCTCCATCACAGGTATTGTCACCTCATCCCTGCTTTGCGCTGAGTAAATTGTCACTATCAAAGTCTGCCACGCCTTCGGCCAGCCCTCGCCTGCCAGCCGTTTAACCGAGCGGCCGTATTTCTTTTCAGCTAATCTAAATATTTTCAGAAACTCTTTGCGTTTCTCAGCAGCCATCTTGCTCAGCGATAAACTCTCCACGCATGCCCGCACTTCGTGCACTTGTAAAACTTCGTCTCGCTTTCATCGCTTGAGCGCGTTTGTTGCGTCCAAAAGTAAGCTTCGTTGTGCTTGCACTTCGGGCATTTCGCAGGAACAACAGGATGCACATTCTCCTTCTTATCCTCGACAACAGCAATCTCTGTTTTCTCGCTCACCTTCTCGCTAGTCTTCAAACTCGGCCGGCGCTTCAGCGTGTGCCCGCAACTCACGCACTTTGCCTTGTCCCCAGTTATATCAATCAGCCCCCCGCACTTCTCGCAGAACTCCATCTTAACGCGCATAAACAACCACGCACTATTTAAATATTTTTGCATCTTTTAACGCACAAAGCCATTCCAGCAAAGTAAACTGCCCCTGCCAAAGCGCACGCTCCAGTGAACGAGAGGCAAAGTTATCTGCTCTTCCAATTCCCGCACATTGCCGCGAGCTTGATGGCACCTCTTGGAGCTTCGAGCTTTACCCTTGCGCACGCTACCGCCAGCTTGCTAACGCGCTCGCTTTCCATAACTTTCCGCAGATAAGTTGGCGTGAGTATGATGTGATAATTTAACGCACCCGCTCAAAGTAACAGCTTCTCACTATTTATTATTTTTTAGAAATCCAATTTTACTAGAAGCTCTCCCAAAGAAAAATTCATCGCCAAGCTAAAGTGCGGCTATTGGGCAGTGCAACGTGGTCTAGCGTCTAAAATTCCGCGCCAGTTTTGCCCTCCGAACCTTTCACTCCATGCAAAAGCGCACTAGCTCGCTCCTTGCAAAATTCAATTCCTAGTCCTTTGCTCAGTCGCATTTAGTGAGAAATTTGCAGCGTAACACACACCACTTTCAAACGCAACTAAAACGCGCGCCTTCGGCGCGCACTCAACTCGTTCACAAACCGCTCAGCTTCAACGCATAACAATTGCTTCTCGTTCGTACGCGGAAAATCTTTGTTGAAGGTTAGCTCTCCGCACGCTAAGAGCATCACGAGCACAAAGCCCACCAACCTCTGCTTAATAAGACTAACACTCAAAAACGCGCGTTCTGACGCGGCACGCGCTCGCGCGCGAGCTCTCGAGAAATTCCAAGCAAGTATATACAAACGTATATACACAAACCGCACGCTCAAAAACGCGCACACAAACCTAGCCCGCACGCCAACAAAATCAGCGCGCATTTCCCAACCCTTAGCTGCAACTTGAAAACGCACACTAACAACCAAAACAAACTCTCAGCACCCTCATAAAATCTCAACTTGCCTCGCTTTCTAAAAACAACTCCTGCTTCTCAAAAACCAATTAGCTCACGCAAAAAAGCTAAAGTAAAGGTTCAAGATTGTTGCAATTGAAATAAAAACAGCGAGCAAACAGACAAGGAAAGGGTTGTATGGAACGCTGTACTCTGGCTTTCTCCTGCCGAAGCGCTTAGCATTGCGCGCCATTGCAAGAACTAGCAAAGCAGTGAGTCCTCCTGAAATGCTTCCGCCAGCTCCAATTACTTCAACAAACGAGTCCCTGCCGACCAAGTGCAAAAAGGCAAACACAACAAGAGGAACAAAGCTTGCAAGCAACCACGCCTTAAACCTTCCAACCCCGAAATCAAACTTAAACATATCCTCGAGAGCAATAGAGATTGCAATGTACGAGCTGAACATTGTGAGCATGCCAAGCAAAACAAATACCTTGCCAAGAGCAATAGTCGCTATCTCTGGAGTTCGCTCGCCAAACGCTCCCACAACAACAAAAGTGAAAATTAGGTAAATAACCAGTGTAAAACTAAGCGCCAGCCACACCGCTCTTTTCGTCAAAGACTTTTGATTTGAAAGATAGCGCTCCACTTCAGGCATTGACGCAAATCCTAGAAATGCAAAAAGAGTCACGCCAAACGGCAAAAACAACAAGCGAGGGTTTGCGTGCGACAGGTTAGCGAAACTAACCCTCGGAGCAAACCATGCAAGCAAAGCCAGAACAATCAACACGATGAGCGCAACGCTTGCCTTCTCGCCCTTCACAATTTGCTTAAGTCTTGACATGCTGACCAAAGAGAAGCAAAGCCAAACCAGCAAGCCAAGAAGAAAAGCCCTGTCAGGTGTGTTGAAAATTAAAAAAGAAATTGACTTGCTCTCCCCAATCAAATAACCGACGAGAGAAGCATAAACTCCGAACGAAAATGCAATTAGCATCGCTAACTTTCCCCGCTTTCCAAGGTAAAGCTGCGCATAGCCCGCGAGATGATGCCGCGTTTTCGTGCGCAACCCAATCTCGCCGAGGTAGAGATAAACAGGCAAAATGATAAGAAAAACAAAAATCATGTTTGCTATCCCAAAAACAAACCCCGCGCGCATCGCAACATATGGCAGGCCAAAAATTCCAGCCCCGATAATCGTCGCCATGAGAATTGAAACCGCTCCAAAAATCCTCACGCCATGCCCTCTAACACTTTTTCCCTCTTTCATTCTGCCTCGCATGCCAAGACAAGAAAAATTAAATTAAAAACATTGCTCCTCGCACATTCAGCTCGCGCAAAGAATCAGAAACAAAAAAGCTAGTGGTTTCAATCCGTGCGTGCAGCAATCTAAACGCTCACCAATGCAGTGCTCACCTCTCCATGAAAATCAGAAAAGTTCGGGGCTGCAAGCAAAGCCACGCCCTTCATGTTGCACACCTTTATCAGGCTCTGACTAGCTTGCCCGTCGACAACAACCGCATACACCTGTCTTGAGAAATTCTTTAGAGCTTTAGCAGCCTCTCTCGCCGGCAACTTCCTTATCACTTCCAAGTCAGAGTTCAAAAGCACCGCATTCTTTGTGCCGCGAATTTTCTCATAAATCTCCCTCAACTTCTCCTTTTCCTCAGCACTAGCTGTCCCACTTGAAACGCCTCCAGCTGACCCCAACCCGCCGCCGTTGTGCTTCAAAAATTCCTCTGCCGGAACCTTCTTGCGCAAAGCCATCAAAATTTCTTTGCCTGTCAACTCCTCAACCTCTTTCCCGTCAGGCGCAACTGCAACATAAGCGATGTTTGCGTTTGCAATCGCATTCTTTGCAATCAACTTCCCGCCGCGGTCGCCGTCGACAAACAAGGTTAATTTCTTCTCATTGCCAAGCTCAATAATCTCCTCTGGCAACTTTGCTCCATCCATTCCAATCACATTGTACACCCTGTTCCTCAACAAGTTCAAGACATCTGCTCGCCCTTCAACGACAATAACCTCTTCTCCTGAAATGTCCCCGCAAGGCAGGCGCGACTTCCCGTACTCCTGAATCTTTGTTGCGCGGCTTTCCTGCTGCAACGAGCGTGAAATCTCTTTGAAACTCCCGACCTCTATCCCTTCAAGCAGTTCCTTGGCGCGCTTCATGATGTAGTCCCTCTTGTTCTGCCGAACATCCTCAATCTTGTCAACCTTTATCTCTGCCTCTGTCGGTCCAATCTTGTCGATTGTTTCGAGCGCAGCTGCGATGAGCGTTGTCTCAGTCTTGTCAAGCGCAGTCGGCACCTCTATCTTCCCAACTGCTTTGCCGTCGACAATATCCAGCTCAACCTCAATCCTGCCTATCTTTCCCTCTTTCTGCAACTCCCTCATCTCAAGGTCTGAGCCAAGCAAGCCCTCGGTCTGCCCGAAGATTGCGCCAATCACATCGGGCTTTTCAAGTGGGCCTGTAGCCTTGAAACTTGCATAAATCATATATTTTATTGAAACCGGGCTAATCTTTGCCATCGTTCCTCCGCTCAATAGAAGAAGCTACCAAGTGATAGGGTGAGCATGATTCTTCTATGAGCAAACACTCCTCGCATTCTCGGTATTTAAATTTATCTGCTTTCCGACATACAGCGAGCGTGTGGCAGTGTGCATAGAGCGCGCGCCGCTCTCGTTAATCAACCTGCTTTTCCGTGCAGCTAGAACGACAAGAGCGGAGATTTTTACGCGTAAATTAAAAGTTTTAAGCACCCTTCCCACTAGACTGCCTGCGCATAACTGCGCCAAATGCTTGTTAAGTCCAATCGCTGACTACTGGCACCAAAAAAGTTTTTAAGCAATGAAAAGGTAATATATATCTATGGCAATATCCGAAGAAATGCATAGAGGAGAAAAAATATTAAAAGAAATAAAACCATCTCATTGGGAATATATTGTTTGGTATTTAGTAGGTATTCTTACTATCCCTTTTTTTGGAATAGGAA
>RFLC01000130.1 GCA_003694055.1 Candidatus Pacearchaeota archaeon
AACAATGTGGATGAAAGAGGGTGCTAACATCGCTTCGCCTGATTCTGCCAAAGAACCAAGTAGCCGCATACCGGCAACAAATGAAGCTGAAAAAGGAGATGTCTGCTCATGAAGTCTGAGAATGCACAGGGTTTTGCGGAGAGAGAATCTCGAGTACCAGCTTGCTGGCAAAACTGGACCTGCACACTTCCTTTGCTTGGTGCGATAATGACGCTTGTCCCCGCGATTCTCACGATGCTTGTCTGGCGCAAGTTTCCCGGGTTGGAGATTCCTATTCCTCAAACTGATAAACTTTTTTTCCTAATTAATGACCTTAACGCTCGAACGTTCTGGGTTGTGTCAGGACTTATTACTGTTGTCTGTGCGCTGGTTGTTATTGTATCAGCGGCGTGGGTGATTCATCAAAGCGCTAAAGAACGTCCAAAGCTCCACCGAGCAATCGTCCTTACCTTCCCTCTCCTTATCCTCACTACTGTTAGCATTCTATTGCAAACAGAGCTTGGCGGCTATTCTGACAAGCTCCTCGAGTCATTTTTGCTGCAGATATCAGAGCTTGAGGTGGAATACAAGATAACGACTTTATCTTTATCTGCGATCGCAGATTATGATAGCTCGATTCTCAACGTGCTGAAGATGGTTAGCATAGGAATGTTGGTCGCTGGATTCGTGACTGTCCTTTACACCCCGAATGTCACCAAATTCTCCGTTCATGAAGTTCGCTTGCAGCAAAAACATCTTTCACTACTCTTGTATACGGGCACTGCTGTGTTAATTGCTGGTGTAATCGCTACATACGCCTTCGTACGAGTCCCCATGGTCTTCCTTGACGGGAACACAACCGTATTAAAATACATGAACGAGTTCGCGGCGACTATCACTACCGCATATGGCCTTCTCTTCACGCTATGTTTGGCCGGAACTTATCTACCAACATCATTGGTTGTTTCGGCGCGTGCCAGAAGACTGGCATATAGTGCTGGAAAAAAAGAACCGGAATTCGATTCACAGACCTGGCTGAAAGAGCAAGGTCTGGCAACCTCGCATTTTCAATATATAGGTCAAGCTGTTGCCGTTCTCGCCCCCTTTTTGGTTTCACTTTCGCAGTTAGTTGGCAAGTTTTTGTAAGAATTGAAAGACAAACAGTCCGGACCGTGAATGATGTCTG
>RFLC01000131.1 GCA_003694055.1 Candidatus Pacearchaeota archaeon
GCAGAGAAGCGCATGGCAAGCCGGTTCGCGCAACGAAGAATTGTGTTTGGGCAACGAAATGATTTGTTGAGTTTGAAGATCCTCTCCTCAGAAACCTTAAAGTGAGAGATGAAACTTTCCACATTTTTCTCATAAGCCCCGCGAAATCTGTAAATTGATTGATTCATATCCCCAACTACTGCCACTCTTCCGTGCGGGGCTAGCGCAAACAAAAGCTCGAGTTGTATCTTATTCGTGTCCTGAAATTCGTCGACAATTAAGTAATCGAACTCACTCGCTAACGCTGGTTCTTCGCGCAAAAGTTTCAATGCAAGCAAGTTGATGTCAGAGTAATCCAAAAAAGTTTTTCTAGCTTTTAATTTCTCATATCTTTTCCAAACTTGAATGAACTTTTTCTGCTCGCAAATTTGCGCCAGAATTCTCGTCGGAATTTTCTCAGAAGTTGCACTGCGCGAGCTAGGAGATTTTTTTAATAACTTTTCTAGATTTGCAGACTCAATTCTCTGTTCAAGTTGTTCAATTGACAAAGGTGAAAGTTTGTTAAGTGCTACCTCAAATTTTTCCAAATCAATCCCGAGGTCTTTTGCCTTTGAAATCGCGTTCACATATTCATGAGCTTTTTGCGGCGGCAGTCGGAAGTAATTGTGCAAAATCACCTTTGACTCGTTCGGCTCTAAAATCTGGAAGTTGCGAGGGATTTTAAGTTCAGAGTTACGCCCTCCATTGCGAGAGTTTGAGAGAGAGCGATTTTTCAACAGCTGGGCTGAGAATGAGTGAAATGTTTTTATTATTGGTTCATTTTCAGAACGCACTTCTCGCCGGAATCTCATCAACAAGTTGTTGGCTGCCTCGCGAGAGAAAGTTAGGCAAACGACTCTCTCAGGAGAAAAGATTGAATTCTCGACGATATACTTTAGCTTGCGTATGATTGCTGTTGTCTTTCCAGTTCCTGCTCCGGCAAAAACGACGCACGCGTTTGAAGTGTCTTTCACAAAATCATCCATCGAAGAGTTCTCAGCGCGCGCTGTTTTATTCAATTGACTCTCCATATCCGATTAATCTCCAATGCCCGCGAATATTTCGCGCTATGCCAATTGTGTCATTTGGAAAGAATACCGCAGGAACACGCAAGTTTACAACCACTTCCCCTTCCTTAACTTCCTCGATGTTCCCGCCCGTGATTGAGGTGTTTATGCTAAGCATCAGCAACTCTCCTTGCTTAAGCGGCTCAACCTCCATCTCTTCCGCAAGACCGAAGACCTTTGGGAACAATGTGTAGCGCAACTTAATTTTTCTTCGCGGTTCAGGTAAGCCTCCAACACGCGACACCAAATTGCCAGCCAGCTTATCATTTTTTCCGAGCGACATGTCAAGCGCTGTCTCAATTGCCACGCTGCCGCCGGGAGAAAGCTTCTCAACTTTAGTTGAGCCCTTAAACAAAC
>RFLC01000132.1 GCA_003694055.1 Candidatus Pacearchaeota archaeon
AGAGAAGGTCGTAGTACTGGGCAAAACGATCATATCCCATTCAATCGCCTTCCTGGCCTAACGATGGCGTCAGCCGCCGCGCGGCGCGTCCCCGGCGACCTGGAGCGGCAGACACCACAATTTGCAAGCCGACGCGGTTCCCCCCGCGCGATAGCGCGGTCGGCTGCACGCGAGGTTGGGCAAAATATTATTGACACTACATTTCCTGCCTCTCTTTGACATCAGTGTTAACTTCCAAAGCTATCAAACTAGCATTTGCTTGTTGTAAATGAGCACGCACTGCATCACGGGAATTATTCAACATGGTTAACGCACGAGAAAAACGTCCCTCTATCTCTTCCTGAATTTGGCCCAGACTCTTGTTCACGCTCTCCAAATAAGTTGCCAGTGCTTGTATATCAAACGATTGGGAAGATTTCAGAATTGTATGAAAGACCAAGAGCAAGTAAGGCACAAACATGCTATAGCTCAATATCGCTACCCCAATTCGTACAGACTCCGCATGAACACCTATGCTCAGCTCAAATACTGCGTCAGGTACAACTATGACCGCGAAAGGCAATGTCTGGGAAGGATCTACGTATTTACGCGCTTCCTGCGCTTTCCGAAGTACCACTTTTTCTATTTCGCGCTTAAGGATAATCTGCTCTTCTGGAATTTCTGAACGCGCAAATTTATCTACAAGGTCAGACGAAGGCCACTTACTGTCAATAGGGAGCACCAAGCCATTTGGCAAACGCAGACCAAATTCTACAACCCTACCGTTTATCCGGAAGTTTCGCACCTGCCATTCCGCTGGTAATTTTGAGAATACTTGCTCGACAATCCGCTCTCCCGCCGCTCCTTTAGATTGCGTGCCTGCCAAAATAGCCTCTAATCGCTTTATAGATTCTGCTGTTTGCCGCTCTAATTCCTTCCGTTCACTAGCCTGAGTGTGCAATATACTTATCTGCTCGTGCAGTTGTCTGATATTTGTAAGAAGATTTCTTTGGAGAGCTTGGATCTCGGATGTGGAACTTTGTTGGAAAGCCTGAACTACTTTTAGTATTTCCTCGTGCAAGCGAGCAAAGGACTTGAAAGTGTCTTCTCGCAGAGATTGGATCTCGGATGTAGAACTTTGTTGAAAAGCTTGAACTACTTTTAGTATCTCCTCATGCAAGCGAGTAATGGACTTAAAAGTGTCTTCCCGCAGAGATTGCAGTTCTCTGTTAGAACGCTGATCTCCGTCAACAATTTTAGAAGTAAGAGCACGCTCTACTTGAATTAACCCTTCGACAAGTTTGGCTATTTGGGTGTTTAACTGCTGTTGAGAACTATGCAGAGCTGAAAAGCCCGAGCCAAAATGCTGTCCTATATCTTTTATAGATTGAGACAAAAACGCCACACTGGCCTGCTGTTGATTAATTTCTTCACGCAGCCTCGCGATTTGCATATTCGCGCGTTTAGAGACTCTAAATATTATGATAGCTCCTACTAATATGAGCAGAAGCCCAATCCCAATCGCTATTAATTCTATGTTGCCTAAGGTTAAAATCAATGCATTCCCTCCATTGCCCAACGTAGGCGTCAGCCGCCGCGCGGCGCGTCCCCGGCGACCTGGAGCGGCAGACACCACAATTTGCAAGCCGACGC
>RFLC01000133.1 GCA_003694055.1 Candidatus Pacearchaeota archaeon
AAATATTTCTTGGCATTCCCGTCCAACCAACACTCTCGAAATTGACTTTACCGGCGCTGAAAGAGAGGTTTTTAGTAGAAATTTAAAGTTAGCTCCAGTTCGCCAAGCAAGCGCGCCGAAGGCGCGGCGCATCAGTTGCGCGCAGCTGCGAAAAATTCCAAAGCGTTGCAATCTAGCAAGCTTGTTGATGGAATGAGAAAAGTTAAAAATTCTTTTTACTAGCTTTGTTAATGAGCGAGGAATGCGAGATGGATGAAGAGATTGAAGAGGAATTAGAAGAGCTAGATGAAACGGAGGAAGAGCTAGAAGAAATTGACGACGAACTTGAGGAGAGTTCTCAAGAGTGAGCTAGATGCGCACAAGCTTGAACTCCTTAAAACCTTGGAACTTCTCTTCTTTATCTTCGTAGTTTCTTATCTGCACATGCCCGTCGCCGCGCTTGCATATCTCAGACATCTCTCTAACTTTCTCGCCGTCGCCCTCGACAAACAGCTCAATCTTTCCATCCTCGCGCTCACGCAAAAATCCGCGCAGCCCCAATCTCTTCGCGTTCTCAACAAGAAAATTCTTGAAAGTAATGCTCTGCACGCTCCCAGTCAGAAAAATTCTACGCGCTTTTTTCATGCCTCTACTTACCCTTGCCACTTAAATAATTTGCTATGCTGCGCAAAAACCATCAACGCGATTGGAATTTCCCACCCATCCGCTCGCATCTCTTGCGAAACTCCCCTACCACCTGCGCAGCACGCGCTCGACTAAGAAAGATAGGCAAACACAAACATCTCTTCTAGCTTGAAAACGCTGGCTTTCGCGGCAAGGGCAAAACAGCTATCTTCTAATCTCAAGCACGCATTTGTTTTGTTTGCACTTGCACTGGCCCTCGTCAATCGTTCCTGGAATGATGGCTGCTGTGCAAACCACTCCTGAACAATCAGGAGCGCGCGATTTTGGAACGCACTCTGAGGCATGGCAGCACACAGCTGGCACGCAATCGCTGTCTTTCAGGCATGCAACTTGCGCAACAGACGGCGAGCGCGATGAAAACACGAAAAAGTAAAGTAAGATGCTAGAGGCAAGCAGCACTCCGACGAGAATGAAAACAGCAACCTGCGCGCGCCGCTCTCGAAACACACATGCAGGGAGATTAGCAAGCAATTCCATGCCTTCTACAAACCAAGCAAATATTTAACTTTGACTATTGAAATGGCAGTTAGCACAAGCGCTCAACCTTTGTTTTAAACCTCGTTCTTTTCATCAAGCCCTTTGCTTCTCTCCAACTCAGCAATCCGTTCTTTGCTCCAGGTTTTTGAATCACTGATTCTGCATTGAGGGTGCCAAGTTTGCTAGCTTCCAACACATCGTTGAAGCGCTCCATGCCAACAACAAACCCTGCTGCAAACGCATCTCCTGCGCCTGTGCGCTCAACCAGCTTGACTTTTCTGCTCGATGTCAAGCACACCATTTGCCCGTCGCAAACCGCGTTCCCTTTTGGACCAGAAGTCACGCACACAACCTTTGGCCCAAGAGAGTGCAAAACTCTAAAAACATCCTTGCCTGTTCTCTTAGTCAATTGGCTAGCTTCCTCGTCGTTCAAAATGAGCACTTCAGTGTTGCGCAAGATTTCAAACACCTCTTTTGAAGGGTTTTGGGTTATGTAACTGCTTGGGTTGTATGCCAACCGAATTCCTCGCGCTTTTGCCCAGCGCGCAATCCAAGCTTGCGTTTTAAGCGCCTTTCCAACTGCTGCTGAAAAATATAGCCACTTTGTCTTTAACTTTCTCAAGTTTACATCCCCTTTCGCTACACTTTCATTTGCACCTTTGTATGTGAAGATTGTTCTGTTGTGGCGTTTGCTGTCGATAATTACTGACATTCCCGTCGGTTCATCTCCCTGTTTGCCGATAAACCCTATCCTATTTGCTTTCAGCTCTTCAAGAATTAATTTCGCATTCGTGTCTCTGCCGAGTTTGCCTAGGAAAGCTGTTTTCATTCCCAGCCTAGAGAATGCAACAGCCGTGTTCGTGCCGCCGCCGCCTGTCGCATGCCACGCTTTCCTTACAACAATCTTACACCCCACTGGAAACTCAAATTCATGGTGTTTCTCCGCAAGCTCTGTCTCTAGAAACGTGTCCACAACTGCACTGCCAAAAGTCACAACATCATACATAGGCAGAACAAGCAACAGGTGCTTTTATATTTTTGTTTCCTTGCGCTTCTTCAACGAGTTACGATGGGGCTGTATATACAAACGTATATACAAAAATTTCACTTTTCGAACAAATGAAACTCGCGCGAACTCAAGCACTCGCGCGCCAATCGCTGCACTAGCACGCAAACCTCGTTCCAAACTAACCTAACCCTTAAAACGAAAATAATTAAAATCTTCTTTACGATGAGTTTTATCGAAAGCGACAAATACGAAAAACGGGGAGCTTCTTTTGAGGCAAGAGTTGCGCGCACTAGCGCTAGGCTTGGAATTGAGGCAGTTTTAATTTTCGCTGGCTTAGGCATTGGGTCGTGGATTGGGAAAGCAAAAGCGGTGAGAGCTGAAAGCGATTACTGGCTTGAAAGGATTGCTGTGGATGTTGGAAATGCAGGAGTGCAAATGAAGTACGCAAAAACAGGCGGACTAATTGGGCTAGGAGCTGCTGCACTCCTCGAAGCAGGCTACTGGATAAGCCGGTCAACAAACTCAGAGCACGAAGGAAATGGGTTTTATTGAAGTTGAGCGAGCAACAACAATAAAATCTAACTTGTTCCAATCACTCTTCCGACGGGAAAACCTGTTTTTCATTCTGCCGCTCTATCCTGAAATACTCGTAAAACTTGTCAGTCAAACTCAACTCATGGGTATGGCCAAGTTTTTTCTTGTGCACAAGCCCCATCTCAACAAACCTGCGCACATGCTCATATGCTTTGTTGCCGCGTATTTTTATCACAATGCTCTGCTTAACCGGTTGCTTGTAAGCAATTAACGCCAGCGTTTCCTTCTCTGCCTCGCTAAACTCAGACTTTCCCGTCGCCAATTTGTTCGCGAGAAAGCTGAACTCTTCTGCGATGTCCATCTTCCAAAAGTTCTCTCGCTGCACAATCTGAATTCCCGAACCCTTGTACCTCTCCTGCAAATCAAACAAAAGCTTCCTCAAAAGTATGGGATTTATATCAGTCAGCGAGATAAGCTCCTCAATGCTCATGTACCTGCCAGCAAGAAAAAGCGCTGCCTCGAGTTTTCTCATCGCCTGCTCTTCCAACTCCCTGTCAATCTCCTCAATGCTTCTCTTGCTCACTGGTTCATCCATTCCCAAACATCGTTTAGACGCTTTATAATATTTTCACTTCCGCAAGCAAAAGCTAAGTGGCAGTTATATTTGAGCTAGCATTGAGGGCATTTCAATGCTGTGCTTTGAGAGAGGCGCGCCAGCGCAACACCGCGCTCGAGCGGCGCGCGGTGTTGAGATAAAACTAAGTTTATCGTCGGAAAAACATTAGGGTGGAGATATGCGCGAGGACATTTGCGAGCTAGGAAAGTTTGCCAAGATTATACCAAAGAACAAATAAACTTAAAAAATCAGCAAGCGAGATTTTAGCATGGGTGAAATGCGAGCTTATGGGAGAGAGGTGCTCCAGCTTACTTTTGACGAGTTTCGTTATCGCTTAGATAGGGAGGTTGCAACTCAAAGCAGGGAATTGGAGCGCGCAAAAGATGCATGGATAAAAGCGAACCAAGCTCGCGAGAGCTTAACCCCTCGCGGCGAACGCCTGCTTTCCTACCTCAAGCTCACGCGCACTCCTAAAGGAGAGATTATCGCAATACCAACGCAAGGATTTTACAGAGAATATTGCGACCAAAGAACATTTCCTTGGACTGAGCACCCTTTAGCAAGATACGCCTCTGACCTTGAAAAAGAGCTAGCAAACCTTAACTATGATTTGCGCGAAGCTTGACAGGCAAATACGTAAAGAGTTTCAGCGCGTTCTCTTGAAGAGGAAGTGTCACGCACTGACATGATTGCCGTGCGCTCTTGGTTGGCACTTCAAAACTAAGATGCTTGCCAAAACAAAAGGAAAGTTTTCTACCTATCCCTTGCTCAGCGCCCTTTAAACAAAGACTTAAGAGTGCCGGACGCGCGCACAATCTCAAGCTCGCTAGAGCAAACCTCTACCGCTGCGCGAAAATGCTCTCCAAACTCTGCATTCACGCAAACAACTAACTCTCCTTTCTTGAGCTTGCTCTCCAACGCTGCTCGCTCCGCACGCACAAACCCAAGCTCAGCCCTTGCAACCCCCAGCACGCCGACAAACTCAAAAAACGCTCTTCTCACACTCTCCTCGCTCCCCCGCACAAGAAAATACCTTTTCTTCTTCCTATCCGAAGGATTTAATCTCAACTTCATAGCACGCTCTGCTTCAATGCGCTGTTCACAAACCTTGCTATCGCGTCGCTCTCTAACGCAAAACCTATCCCTTCGCTCTGCCTTATCTTGAAGTTGTTCATCCCAACCACCTCGCCGCGCGAGTTAATCAGAGGCCCACCGGAGTTGCCAGGGTTAAGTGGCACATCTGTTTGCAGATACTCTCTCAATCCATTCGGGCCTTTTCTGTGCACAGCAGACACAATTCCTTGAGTTGCAGTAAAGCTAAACCCGAACGGGTTACCTATAGCTAACACCTTGCTTCCGACCCTCACCTCTTGCGAATCAGCTAACTTCAACGCCTTGAACTCCCTGTCTGGTTTGACAACTTCCAAGAGCGCAAGATCGCGTCTCTCATCAACTCCAAGCACGCGCACATCATAAAACTTCCTATCATAGGTGACGACCTTAACTTTCCCTTTGCCCTTGCCAGAAATCACGTGAAGGTTGGTCACGACAAGTCCAGAAGGATGGACAAAAAAACCTGAGCCAACCGACTTTCCCGTCGTCACTGCAACCACGCCCTCGACAACATCTCTGTACACATCTGAGAAATCGCGTTCCGGCGGCGGACTCATCCTTACCCTCTCCTTCTCATTTGTGTTGAGCATCCGATAAAGCTCGCGCAGGTTCTCTGACTGAATTGTGTCATAATACGAAACAACCTCCTCTGCATAATCCTTGATGTTGTTAATCTCGTTCTGGGTGTTTGCAATCGCAAAGTACAGCTCTCTCTTTGTCTTCAGATTCTCGGTCGCAAGCACAGCAAATGAAACGACCTGCATCACAGCCAACACTACCACCAACACTCGCAAAGCAGTGTCAGCATTTCCTCTCCCAGTCGACGCTCTCCTCCTACTAGCCCCTGCAGCTCTGCCAGCAATTCGCTTCCCCTTCCTCTGCGCAATGAGTTTCCTGCTTGCCATCCCAAACCTAAAATTTTGCATTTTATATTTTTGTTGGTTACTCTCTTCACACCCCTCTCCCATAAAGAAACACTAGCACACCCTTGCACTTGATTCTAGCTTCTTCGTCAACACAACAAGCCCTTTTTACAAAACAAACCTAGCAGTGCCTTGCATAGCCAGCTTGCCTGTTTCCGACGATAAATTTAAATATCCCCAGCGCAAGTGAAATCATGAAACGAGCAATTGCCAGTGCAGCAATCGCGAGTTTAACTGCACTTATTGG
>RFLC01000134.1 GCA_003694055.1 Candidatus Pacearchaeota archaeon
AGTGCTGTTTTTGGGTGCGTACTTTGTCTATTTGCGCTGGAAGAACAGCGTTGAAGAGAGGCTTATTCCTGTGCGCAGGAGAATCTTGAAAGCTTGGGAAAAACTTGAGAGCAATGATGTTCAAGGCGCGCTGAACATTTACAGGATTCTTAAGAGAGAGTACAAAGAGCTTGGCAAGCGTGAGAAGTCGGCAGTCTATGAGGATATGACAAAGCTTTACCGAGAATTGAGCGAGCTAACGCAAGGAGCTAAGTTGTGATGCCTAACTTTCTTAACCCTGCAAAAAGATTTATTTGTCCTCGCAAAAACCTGCGAACCCTCCGCTAGCATCTATCTCGACGCACGCGTGCAGCTTGCGGACAATTTTCTCATCTCCCCATGAAGTTTGAACGAACAAATCTGGAACAGAAATCTCGAACTTCCCTTCGCCTTGGAACTGCCTCAACACAGGACTTGCGCAACTCTCTCCTTCCCGCACGCTGCTCTTCAAATTGCCAACCAACTCCCAGCGACTCGCGCCTGGATGCAAGCAAACAAAAAACTCTCTTTCTTTCCCATCGAAATCAATATAGTTAACTGCTCTTGCTTTTGATGCTATCTTCTTTTCTTCTTGCTTCATTGCCTTGTCTATTTCTCCAATCATCACCTGCTCGCCATGAAAAATCTGAACTGGCTCTGGCACATCGTCATGGTCTTCATATGGCAAACGATCTCTGTCGTCCACCGCCCGCGAGGGATTGAAAGCGAGTTTTGGCACATAAACTAGATAATTTGTTATAGCCAACTCTCCTTGCGAATCGGCCTTTTTTTCTATCTCAATAAACACCTCAGTAGGCTTGCCGTCTTTTACTAATCGGTAAAGAGTTTTTCTGCTAGAACCTGAGAACTTCGCTAACTCATAACCTCCAACCTTTCCGCCTTGCTCTTCCAACGAGTTAAGTTTTAGGGCTTTTTTCTGAATATCGTCGAGAATTGCGAGCGCATCGTAAGGAATTTTCTCTTTTGTTAAGTCGTCAATGGCTAGCTTCAAACGTTCGCCATTTGCAAGCGCTTTTCTTAACTCCTCGCCATTACGCGAGTCGTGCAACTTTAACCATCCCTCTTGGTTTAGGATTTGTCTGGTTAGACTTGAGCTATCTGAAAAAGGCACATAGGGTATTTTCGCTGTGCGATATAGTTTACCATCCTCTGTTAGGAGAAAGGTTGAAGTGTAATACTCGTCCTTTCCGGCGCCTTTTTCAACATATTTTGCTCTGAACACCAGCACACCTTTGCCAGCAATAGAGGCAAACTTTTCTAAACGCGGTTGGAAATAGCTAATGCTGGTTCCGTCTGGGAGATTGCTCGCCGCGTTCTGTATTTTTAGTTCTATTGGAAAAATCTTCTTGTACTCACTCGCTAACTCATTTCTAAGATTCGAGAAGATAAATTCTACCCCTAGAGCTTTAAACGTCTCCAGCTCCGCGCGTTGATTTGGCAAGGAAACCATCAAGACGTTGCGCCCTGCGTTGTAAACTATCCCGACATCAGGACCTGGCGGGGCTAAAATTCTGTCTTCCATTTCTGCCTGACTTATTGACAACCCCAAAGCAAATTCTTTATTCCTAATCCTGCCAAATATATTCCCCACCTCTGGAAAAATTCTCTCCTGATTTTTTGAGAGCAAAGAGAGGCACCGAACAAGGTTGTCAGAAACAATCTTTCTTTGCGCACTCTCGCTCTTTCCTTGCGCGCTCTTTGAGTTGAGCCAGGCGCAAACAACAGAATCGCTCGCAATTGCAGCCAGTTTTTTCTCAGCATACTGCTCCCAAATGCTTACCGAAGAGATTAAGTTTGCCCACACCTCGGACTTGTCGCTAGTGTCTGCGCTAAAAGTCATCAAAACCCAGAGTGTGAAGGCTATCAAAGCTACTGCTCCCACTAGCGTGAGGAAGTGCGCTACTTGCGCCTTCTTGCCTTTCCTATTCATTCTTACCTCTCGAAGGATTTTCAAAAATGGCTGAGCTAATGCATTGGACGGGCCAAAAATATCTTACCAAAACTTGGGAGTTGTCTGGCTTTGTGAAAATCAATCTCCAAGGCCTGTTTTCGCTAGGAGAGAATGAATCAGGGAGAACAAGAAAGTCTGTGTTACTAGGTCCTATCTCAAAGTTCTTAATTGTGTTTCCATCCATATCGCTTATTAAAAAAATTGCGCAGGCCCGTTCTTCTGAATTAAACACTTCTCTTGACTTTGAAGCTAGCTCTTCCAAATCAATCTTGCCGTTAAGATAATCAACTAAAATGTCAAGAAACAAGCTCTTCGTAACAACTCCGTCGCGCAAATAGTGCACTTCTTTCAATACGATATTCTCCTCAGGCCCAAGGTAAGGCACTGCTGGTTTTGGTTGCGCGCTTTCAGACAAGCTTTTCACGCCAATCAAGCCGTAAGCCAGCATATTGAAAACAAACATCATGAAAAATACGAGTATGAAAACAATTACCCAACTCATTTGCTTGCCTATCTGGGATTTTTTCGTCTTCATCATACTTTTGCAGGCCTCTCTCTTGAGTTGTGGTTTGAGCTCACGCTTACAACGATAGTTTGGGTTGCGCCGTTGCGCTGCGCATCGAATTCTGTGGTGAAGCAAGATGGGTAGGAGTCAGCAGTTGACCTCTCTTTAAGCGCGCAGTCTGTTTCTGAGTATTTCCATCTAACAAGCTCCTCGCCATTTGAAATTATCACAAAGCCCAACCCCTCTTTGATATTCTTCGCATGAAAATTGCAATTCTTGCTCAGTAAATCTAAAAATGCATTTACCTTCTCCTCGCTAGAAAGTTTTCCCGTTCGGGAGTTAATGAATTGCTCAAACTCCTCTAGAGTGCTGCTCTCGCTCAAACACTTTGCAATTTTCTCACTCATTAATGTTGCTTCTGCCTCGCGAAATTCGTACCCTTTTCCAAACATCCCGATGATTGCAGCGACAATTCCTAGAGCAATTAAGAGCAAAAGGGCTAGGTAAAGCACTCCCATAAGCTGATTCCCAATTAACGCGCGTTTATTTTTCATTTACTTTTTCTATCACCTTAAACTTGAGCATATTTTTCGGAGCGGCAAGCTCAAGTTCCTCGTCAACCACGTCGAGTTTTACGAAATATGAGTAGCACTTTGCGCTGCCAGGCGAGAGCTTAACGCACACCTCGCTTTTTGCATTGTCAAAAACAAATATCTCGCTAAAACTCTTGACCTTGTTTTTTTGCGCTATCTCAGTTGCTTTATGCACGTCAAGTCTGAACTCATCACCCGGTTTTGCGAGGTTTATCATTTTAGCAAGCTCTTTTGCATAAAAATCCTCCCAAAATGCCGCATTGTTCGCGCGGTTGCCGACGTAAAAAACCATAACTGCAATGAAAACTGCAAAGATTATGAGGAACACAACTTCATCGTTCAGACGCTCGCTAGCCCCTCGCTTTCCTCGCAAAAGCGCGCTATCGGTATATGACAACTTCATTTTCCTTCGGCTTTTTTATCTTGAGCTTAAACAAAGTTTGGGGAATGTCAATTGCATTTAATTCAATCTTAAGCTCGTTTGATTGATAACCTCCGAGAGGCGTGCCTGCATAAGGTAGCGGTATTTGAATTACTTTTTTTGAATTTATGCTTATTTTTGTATCTGACTGCTTGCACACTCCCTCCTGACAGAGCTTCTCAATTTCCTCTGGCGAGGTTAGCGAGAGTCCGCCGCATATGCACAGGCAGTTGTTGAAAAAACATTTCTCTGGGGCTTTTGCCTGGTCTTTATTGAACGCGACCAACAACAGCTCAGTGTCGTGCTTGAATCCTTGCAATGTTACCTCTGTTTCTTCTCCGACTTCAACGCTCTTTGCTTTTGTTAGTATCTTGTCAAGGAGGGTTTCGGCGGAGCGCGACTCTCTCGCCTCACCGACTAAATTATAAACCTTAAATATTCCAGCGACTATCAAGATAATTCCGACTATGAAAATTATCAAGCTAAGCACATTATCCAAAGTTATGGTTGAAGCTTTTTTGTTTTGTTTTGCGCGTGTCATGGTTGCGACTCAATTAATGCGCATGTCTTCGCGAAATTCTCAACATCGTTATAGTTAAATGGAATTACAGCAGAACAACCTAGTTTTGCCTTGTCTTCTTTTACAAACTCTTTGCAAGCTGCTGCGGCTGCTGCGCGGGTTTGAAATGCTTGGAATGCGGACGCGCCTCCAAACGCAACTCCTGTTATAATCCCCGCGGCAATTCCCTTGAGCGGGCCTAGGACAAAAACCAAGCCGGTGGATGCAAGACCTGCGCCTGTGCCAGCGACATTTGTGAAAGCTTTTAGAGGGTCATCCTTCTCACTCTCTGCCAAAATCTGCATAAATGCAATTCCAATCTCTTTTGTGCTTTTTACATTTTTGTCGTCAGATAGCTTATCCCTAAATCCCCGCGCGTAAGAGCGAACTTGCCCGTTAGTTAGCGCCTCAAGATAGGTTTGGTCAGTGCCCTCGACCACTCTTGTTTCAAGGTATGAGTTAACATTTACCGAGCTCATCAAGTCCTTGTTGTTTGCAACATCATCTGCCACAGCTATCCGGTAACAAATTACGCAAGTTGGTTTGCCTGCTTCAAATGTTCCTCGCGGAAAGATGCTTAACTCTCCCTTGCCCATCATGTTCCAGCATCGGTACATCGCATCTGCAATTGTCTTCTCTATTTTCTCTTTTGATTCTTCTTTCTTATCCAAATCTACCTTGACTTTGGAGTACTTCTCGCCGGCAAACTGCGCGCACTCTTTCCCAGCAGTTATGCATATCTTTTGCGTTTCGCACTCGAGAGGCACGAGGTCGCTCGAAGCGCCAACTCTCGCAGTGCTAGCGCGCAACAAAACAGATGCCTTGCAAACATCCTCAGGGGTTTGATTGTTCACACCTATGCGATAGAGAAAGAGCAAAACAACCAAAAATCCAGCGATGGCAATTATGAAAATAATTACATACCTCTCAATCACTCCCTTTTTTTTCATGTTCTTAAAAAACTTTACTTGTTTTTAATCTTTGTGAATTCTCACAGGCACCAAATTATTGTTTGACACTCCATCATTTATCCTTCAAGTTAAATACACGGGTTAGTCTTTATGGAGTGCTTTGCAAATTGTATAAACTGCGAGTGGATTACGCGACGTCTGCGGAAGATGCGATTAATTTTTATACTGGAAATTTTTAGAATTTCGATGTCGTTGGTTGAGAAGTACAGGCCGAAAAAGTTTAGCGATTTTGTGGGACAGGAAGCTGCGATAAAAGCTGTGAAGGAGTTTATTCGCAATTTTCCGAAAAAGAAAGCGTTGTTGTTGCATGGCCCTGCAGGCAGTGGAAAGACGTCGCTTGCGCTTGCGCTTGCAAACGAACTTAACTATGAGCTATTTGAGCTGAACTCGTCAGATGTGCGAAACCGCGCGAGTCTCGAGGAGAAATTGAAGCCGGCAAGCCAGCAGAGCTCTCTTTTCAAAAAAGGGAAAATCCTGCTGATGGACGAGGTTGACGGAGTTACAGGCACTGAATATGGAGGAATAAGCGAGCTTGCGCGGCTTATTGACAGCACCAGCTACCCGATTGTCATGACATGCAATGATGTTTGGCAATCAAAGCTTGCGCCGATTCGCGCGCGGGCAAAACTCGTTGAGGTCAAAGCGCTTGACATAGGAACAATCGTTTCTCTCCTATCGCGAATCTGCGAGGCAGAGCATATAAACAAAGACCCAAGATTTTTGAAACAAATTGCAATTAAATCGCAGGGAGATTTGAGGGCCGCGATAAACGACCTAGAGTCTTACGCAAATGTTGAAACTGGCGTGAATATCGACGAGCTTAGAGACAGAGAAGAAAACATATTTAACATTTTGAGAAGGCTTTTCAAAGAGCGCGATAGTTTCCTTGACTTGTTCGACAAATCAGATTTGTCTCTCGACGAAATAATGCTTTGGATAGAGGAAAACATACCGAGAGAGTATAAAGGAGAGGCGCTTGTCAGAGCATACTATGCACTCAGCAATGCAGATGTGTTCAGAGGAAGGATTTACAGAAACCAATTTTGGAGGTTCCTGGTTTACCAGAACATTTTCCAGAGCGCAGGCATTTCATACGCCAAATCTGCTCCTAACCGCGGATTTACCCGGTATGAGAGGCCTAAAAGAGTTCTAAAAATCTGGCTCAACAATCAAAAAATAGAAAAGAAAAAATCTGTGAGCAAAAAGTATGCTAAGCTTGTCCATTGCTCAAGCAAACGCGTTCTCAAGGACTTTAAAACCCTGCTCCCAATTTTGAATCAGCAAGGAGTTTACCGCGCGCTTAGGTTGAGTG
>RFLC01000135.1 GCA_003694055.1 Candidatus Pacearchaeota archaeon
AGTTTCCAACTCCACTTACGAACACCGCCTTGTGCTGCCCAACGATCTGCGCTTCAGCGGCGCGAGCGAAGCGAGCGTCCGCTGCAAGCGCTTGTTAGGTAGCCTTTCAGTGCTTTATCGCGACTAATGATTTAGGAAATAAAAAATACCTTTCAGTCAAAATGGTTGCATCAGGAAATAGTGCCTGAAACATTTTTTTATCCAAAAGACGAGCGCTCTCTACGATATATACAGCATCAACTACTGAATCCGCTTTTCTCCAATGGCCCAATTGAAAATGTAAAACCAGCGATACTCTGATTGGTTTAGGAAGCCAGTGAAAAAATGGGGTCATGCAATGAGGTTCTATGAAGAACCAGTAATTAGGCGTTTGAACAAAGTAGCTTTTTGCTACTCTTCTAACTTCTTTAGCAAACTTAACCATGCGGTCCCAATCGCCAACATGTTCCACCACAGAGTTAGAGTGTGCGATATCGAATGAATGATCAGCAAACTGAGTTAGATTGCAGGCATCAGCCTCAACGAAGCTAAATGGCCCATGATTTTCTGGCAACCCACTTCCAGGAAGATTGACTATTGTGATGTTTACATGATGACTACTGAGATATTCACTTGAGACAATTCTCCAGTATTTCTCTGTCCCGCCGAGGTCTATGATGCTAACGGACCCCTTATTTTTATAAATTGATTCAATCATGTTTAACAAAGGAGCAATACGTTTTGCCCGTAGTCTTGCTGCAGGCGATTTTGGGTTATCGTAGTTTGAGAACCACTTAGCGAATTTTCTTGACACCGACATTTACTGCCTCCTTTAGCTACCTAACGTGTGGCTCAGCGGCAGCGGCGGCAACTGCAAGACCACCACGGCCAACTCGTTACTTTCTTTGCAATTCGCGCCCGCTTTTGCGAGCGGCGTAGCCGCTGTCCGCTGCAACTCGCCTGGCTGGCGGGGCCAGCCTTCAATCCAGATGAAACAGCGGCGCCTGCCAGGAGTAGACTTCTTTTGCTATCAGGCACGCAAGCCGGCGCGTTCTATCAAATAAAATG
>RFLC01000136.1 GCA_003694055.1 Candidatus Pacearchaeota archaeon
CCCCTCACCTCGACGAGATTGCAAAAAGCTCGAAGATAGATTACTGCTACACAATTCGCGAGGGTGTGGCTCCGCAGTCTTCTAGCGCTGTGCTCTCTCTCTTGGGCTACGACCCTTACGCGCTGCCGCGCGGGCCAATCGAGGCGCTTGGAGCAGGAGTTAAAATAACGAGCGGCGACCTTGCGTTCAGAACAAACTTTGCAACAATTGACAACCTCGAAACCATGGAGCTGTTGGACAGAAGAGCAGGCAGAACCCTAACAACAAAAGAAGCCAAACAGCTTGCAAAAGCAATAAACGAAAAAGTGAAACTCCCATACAAGTTTGAGTTTTACGCGACAGTTCAACACCGAGGAGTGCTAGTCATTCGCGGCGGATTCTCTGACAACATTTCAAACATGGATCCTGCCTACGGTCGCGGAGTTGCGCTCCATGCAAGCGCTCAAAAGTTGCGGCTAGCTAAACCGCTCGACGACGACGAGAACTCAAAACTATCTGCCGAGATAGTGAACAGCTTTGTGAGGCAGAGTTACGAGGTGCTGAGCAAGCACCCAGTGAACATAAAGCGCGCGAAAAAAGGGCTGTTCGCTGCAAACGTGATACTTTGCAGGGATGCTGGCAACACTCCTCCGAAGCTCAAAAAGCTCAGGGGCAAATGGCTCGCTCTTGCCTACCTTCCGCTCGAGATTGGAATCGCTCGCGCAGCCGGAATGGATGTGAAAACCTTCCCCTACCCAAAAATGCGCAGCATTGATGTTTATTCAAATCTCTTCGCAGCTCTCAAAAAAGCGACGAAGCAGGCTGTGAAAGTTCTGAAGAAAAACAAGGACAAGTACGATTACTTTTACATCCATTTGAAAGAGACCGATGTGCCTGGGCACGACAACAAGCCGCATGAAAAGGTTAAGATGATTGAGATGATTGACAAGCGTTTCTTCTCTTTCCTGAAGAAGTTTATCGTCGGCGGAAAGCTTGTGTTGACAGCTGACCACACGACAGCGTGCAAGTTAAAAGCTCACACCTCTGACCCAGTGCCAGTGTTGATTTATCCTAGCCCGAGCAAGCGAAAGCAGGGAGGCAGGTTCACCGAGAGCGACGGCAGGCAAGGAAAGAAACTCATCGCGCGCAAATTACTTGAGGAATACTTGCTTTCAAGATAAGCGAGAATTTTTATACTCTTGCTGAGTTTATTGTGCATGAAAAGCTATTACTTGCGCGGCGGAATTGCGTTGGCAGTTATCCTGCTCGTAGAGTTGAACTTTTTCTTAAAAGTCCAACCATTTGAGAAGTTTTATTTCCCAATCGTATGGGTTGCTTACATTTTTCTCGTCGACGCAATTGCCGAGAGCAAGCGCGGAAAATCTTTTATTCTCTCCAACCCCCTCACAACCCTTGCCATGTTCATAATCTCCGTGCCTTTCTGGCATCTTTTTGAGTACATAAACTTGCGCCTGCAAAACTGGTCTTACATTGGCACAGAATTTTTCGGCAGTTACAAGGATGTGTTTGCAGCACTTTCGTTCTCGACGGTAATACCTGCGTTTTTTCTCACGCTGTTTCTTTTTTACCCGTTCTCTAGAGAAAAGCTTGTTGCAAAGAAATCACTCCCAAGAAACCGCACCAACTTATTCGTTCTTGTGGGAATTTTGCTTCTTTTGCTACCTTTAATCTGGCCAAGATATTTCTTTCCAGTTATCTGGGCATTTCTCATATTTCTTCTTGACCCTTTGAATTACAATCTTGGACAGCCGAGCATATTGCGCGCTTACGAGAGAAATGACAAACGCTTTTTCGTTTCAGTTGCAATCACTTCTCTTGTCCTTGGTTTTTTCTGGGAGTTTTGGAACTTTTGGGCAAGCGTGAAATGGGTTTACAGCGTGCCGTTTGTTGGGTTTGCAAAAATCTTTGAGATGCCTTTGCTTGGTTACCTTGGGTATGTGCCTTTTGGATTCAGCATCTTTGCATTCTATTTTTTCGTCGAAGGAATTTTCAGGCAGAAGTGGGGATAGGTTTGTAAGTGCTGCGCGCCTGCCGACAAGAAATCTTGCGCTCGATGGTTTTGCTAAAAGAAACATTGCCGCGCCTCACCTTCCGCACAGGAGAGAGCGCTGCGCGCGAGAACAGCTTTCGCGCGCACTCAACTCCCAACTCAAAAGCTTTGACGCGCAAGCCGCTCAGGGTTGCAAAAGAAGTGCAAGATTTTCGTATATACAAATGTATATACATGCAAAATCATTCTTTCTGTTGGAGAGAATCGGAATTAAACCAGCAGAAAACTTCGTGAGGAGCTGGCATGCAGCAGCTTCTTCTGCAATAACTCTCGCGCAGAGATTTACTGAGAAGCTCCGCGCGACTGAAAACTTCAACTAAACTTTCTAGTTGCGAGCGCTAGAAATTGCTCTGCATTCAAGTTTTTTTATTGACATCTGCTCAAGCAGCGCTTTGTTTTCGCGAGAAAACTCTCTCAAATACTCCTCGACGCTTCTTCCAAATCGTTCGCGCGCAAAAACTCTCCCCTCGCGCAGAAAAGTTTTCGCGTGCTTTGCTTTAAAC
>RFLC01000137.1 GCA_003694055.1 Candidatus Pacearchaeota archaeon
ACGCTTTACGATTTTTGAGCCTCGCTTGCCTCAGTTTTCGCGCCAGCGCTTGCTTCCTGAACTCGCGCTTTGCCGGAGCGCGTTTTGCCAAGCTCAAGCGAGAGAACTTTTGAAACTCCCTCGTGCATTGTCACTCCATACAGAACTTTTGACTCAATTATCAAAGCATCGTTGTGCGTGACTATGATGTACTGCCCTTTCTTCATGTAGCGGTTCAGCCAGGCAGCGAGACGCTCGGAGTTGCGCTTGTCAAGCGCAGCGTCAATCTCGTCGAACAAATAAAACTGGTGGGGCTTGTACTCCTGAATTGCAAACAAAAGCGCGAGCGCGACAAGCGTCTGCTCGCCGCCAGAGAGAGAGTTCACATCAAGGTACTTTCCTTTAGCAACCCTGACAACAATATCAACACCCTTGCTAAAAACATCATTGCGCTCTCCTTGCTCTTTGCCCTCAGAGTTAGACGAGTTCTTCTCTATCTCAAGGTACGCCTCGCCCTTCGCCGAAAGCTTCATAAAATTCTCTCGGAAAAAGTTGTTTATCGCTTTGAACGCCTTCATAAATGCCCTCAGCTTCTTTCTGTCCACTTCTTCAATCACCTTCAAAATCTCATCGCGCTCCTTCTCAATAACCTCGACTTTTTCTTTAATCGCATCATACTCTTTCTTCACATCCTCGTACACCTCCAGCGCGCGCATGTTAATCGAGCCAATGTTTTGCAAAGCTTGCTGCGCGCTTTTCAGTCGCTCCTCAAGATAGCGCGCGCTCCCTTTCACAAGCTCAACGCCCTCGTACTCTGCAAAATCTATCTCAATTGTCTCGCGCTCGCCGTCAAGCTTCGCCTTGCCAATCTTCAAATAATTAATCTGGTCCTCAATCTCTCTCACCTCATTCCTCAACTCAGAAACCTTCAGATTTATCTCCTGAATTTTCTTTTGCAAACTCTCGCGCTCCCCCAACAGCTTCTCAAACCTCTTGTTCAACTCTGCCTCCCGCTTCTCCTTCTCCTCCAACTCGCGCTCCTTATCGCTCAACTGCTCAGCAAGCTCCTCAACCCTCCCCCCTATCTCGCCCAAATCCCTCTCGCTCGCTTCAATCAAGTTGCGCATTTTCTCCAACTCGCGCTCTTTGTAAAGCAGCGCTGTGTCAACATCTTGCTTTGTCATCGACGATGTTTCCTCAATCTCCAAGAGCTTCTCGCGATACATCCTCTCAACCTCTCGCAAATCGCTCTTCTCTGAAATTAACTTGTTAAGCTCTGAATTCAGTCTGCTCAGCTCCTGCTCCAAAGAGCGTTGTTTTGCAACATTCTCGTCAACTTGCGCCTTAACTCGCGCCGCCTTTTCCAAGCGCTCCAGCTCTTCTCTTGCGCGCGCAAGTGCACTCTCAAGCTCTTTGCTCTCGCCTGCAAGCGCGCGCAACTCCTCCTCAAACTTGCCAAGCCGCAACTCCAGCTTATCAATCTCATCCGACGACAATTTTATCTTCTCGCTGCACTCCTGCACAACACTCTCAACGTGCTCTTCGGTAAGTTTTGTGAAGCAAAGCGGGCAAGTGTCAAGCTCTCGTATGCGCGCGATTATCTCGTTGTTCTGCTCAATGTTGAAACGCTCAACAGAAATACTGCTCACAATTTTCGATTTCTCCTCTGCAATCTCGCGTGCGCGCGCTGAGTTGCTCTCAAGTTTCTTTGCAATGCGTTCAATTTCCTTCTCTGCCTGTTCAGTTGTTTGCAACTTCAAATTCGCATGCAGGTCCTCAAGCTCTCTAACAAGTTCAGCCGCGGCAGAGCGCGCTCGCTCCAACTCCCGCTCGCGCTCGCTAATTCTTTCCCTCGCCAACTCAATTCGCGCGCCAATTGAAAGCAAGTGTTTGCGCTTCTTCTCCAACTCTGCAAGCTCTCCCTTTTTCCGCTTCAACTCTTCTGCTTTCTTAGCAACTGCAGGGCTTTCCCGTCGCAAACTCTCAATCTCGCTCTGCAACTGCGGAAGTGAATTGCGCATCTCACTAATCCTGCGTTCAACTTCAAGCTTACGATTCTCAAGCCCCTCCTTTCTCACGCGCAACCCTTCAATCTCAGCGCGCAGGTTTGTAATCTCTTCGCGCAACTTCCCTTGCTCAACTCCTGTTGCTTTGCGAATTCGCGAGTTAATTTCGTTTATCCTCTCAGCTAGCGCATCAGCCTCTGCCTGCGCCTTCTGCTGCCGCTCCAACTTCTTTGCCTTCAAGTTTTCCTTCTCGCCAATAGCTTTCACAATTGACTCAACCTCTTTTTGTTTTTCATCCAAACGCTTTTTCAGGATAGAAGCTCGCAAGCGCCTCACCAGCAGTTGCAGCTCTTGGTAGCGCTTTGCTTGCGCGCGCTCCTTCTCAAGATTGTTCAAGTACGCTCCGCGCTCCCTCAAAATCGTATTCGCTTCCTTCAACCTCGCCTCTGTTTTCTCAAGCTCTTTCAACGCCTTCTCCTTTCTCCACTCATAAACCGAAATCCCCACAACCTCCTCGATTATCTTCCTCCTTTCCTCAGACGACATGCGCACTATTGATTGTATCTGCCCTTGGAGAATTATGTTATAGCCGTAAGGGTCTATCCCTGCCTGCGCAAGCATCTCTATCAACTCTGTCCGCGTTCGCGTGTCGCCATTTATCTTGTAAATGCTCTGCCCATTGCTCCGCACAATGCGCCTCACAACAACCTCGTCCTTGTCAATAGCAAACTTCCTGTCAGTGTTGTCAAACACAACCTCGACAAACGCTTCCTTCGCCGGTTTGAAATGCTTTGAACCCATAAAAATCAAGTTGCGCGACTTCTCTGCGCGCATTGACTTCACAGATAAACGCCCGAGCGCAAAACAAATAGCGTCGGAGATGTTGGACTTGCCTGCCCCATTTGGCCCGACGATAACGTTAATCCCTTTATCAAAAACTATCTCAGTGCGCTTTGCAAAACTCTTGAAACCCTGGAGCACAACCTTTTTTATAAACACCATAAAACTGCCAATACACCCATGTTTAAAATATTAATCTTTCTACCGAGAGAGAAGCGTCAATTAACTGAAGCAATTAAAACAACATTGTAAGAGAAATTCCAAACATGCTTTTCAACTTTTCTAAAGTGTTTTTTCATTTCAAAAAAGCAATCTTTGTCAGGATTGACGCCGTGGAGCAAAAGCCATTTTCTGAACAGAGGGTGGAGGGGTTTTATCAAGCCTTGCCATTTGTTGAAATCAAGCACGAGAAAAACGCCATTTTTCTTTAAGTGTTTTTTTGCGTTTGCAATAGTTTTTTCCCATTCCTCAATCATTGATAAAGAATAAGTGCAGATAATTTTGTCAAATTTTTGTCCAAGCGAGAATGTTGAAGCATCTCCATTGATAAATTTAACTTTTGGATATTTCTTCTTTGCGATGGCGAGCATTGATTCTGAGTAGTCAATTCCTGTTATGTTTTCTGGCGGAACTTTTTTCAAAAGATAGCGCACGTTTAATCCGGTTCCGCAGGCCAAGTCAAGAACTTTGTCGTTTTTGTTGAATTTTAAGAGAGATAAGGCGCGCTTTCTGCTGAGAAGGAAGAAAGGTCTTGTCAGGTCGTAAAATTTTGAATGCAGCGCGTAAAATTTGTCAAGTCTTTCCAGCTCCATTTTTTATATAGTAAAGAAGTTTTTAGATTATTTGGTTTTAATGCAGCATTATCTCAAAAAGCCGAGTATTTTTTCTTCTAGGTTGAAGAGCCATTTTTGGAGAGGTGTTGTTGAGACGAGGTTGTTGAAGGCAATGAGTTTGCCGGAGAAAATTAGGTAGCCGAGAATGATGAAAAGGATTCCTGCGATGAGAGAGTTTGAGTGTATTGTGAAATTTTGTTTGTTGAGTTCAATTCTGATTTCTTTTCCTTTCATGATTTTCATGATTTTTGAGTTCTTTGATTTTTTGAGGTAGAGTGAGATGGCAAGGAGAGGGATTGAGAGTCCGACTGAGTAGGAGAAGAGCATTGCGCCGCCGAGAAAGAGAGATGAGGAGTTGGAAGCAAGGATGAAAGCTCCTAACAGCAGAGGTCCTGTGCAAGGAGTCCATGCTAAACCGATTACCGCGCCGAATAAAAACGAGGAAATGTAGCTTGCGGGTTTTTTTGTTTTGACATTTAGTGTTGGAAAAGATTTTCCGAGAAGCATTAAAATTCCTAGCAGCATTATGACAATTCCAGAAATTTGAGTGAAGATTGTGAGGTTTGATTTTAGGAAGGAGCCGATGAACGAGGCAGACATGCCAAGGAATGTGTAAAAGAGAGCAATTCCTAAGAAAAATAAAAGAGACATCGCGAAGATGTTTTTTCTGGAGGATTTTAGCGAGTGGGCAAGGTAAGCTGGCAGAATTGGGAGGGTGCATGGAGAGGCAAACGAAAGAAAGCCGAGAAAGAGGGAAACAATTATCAGAACAATTGCAGGAGCGTTGAATTTTTCAGATTCTGAGGAAGTTAATTTAAACTCTCCTTCGTTTTTTAGGAAGTCGTTTAACCAGAATTTCTCTTTTTGCTCTTTTTCCAGGTTTTCAATTTTTTCTTTGTTTTGCGAGTATTTGTCTAGGAGTGAGTTATTTAAGATGAATTCAGCTGATTTTATGAAGTAGTAGCCGCGGTCTAGACTTCCGACTTCGTTGATTTTGTTGCCGAAAGTTTTCAGGGCGGCGTTGAGATAGCGCAAGTCATCTGTTTTTTCGTAAAGTTTTAGCAAGGCGAATGTCATGATGCCGTTTTCTTCGGACGGCTTTTCAAGAAGGATGTTTTCTCCTGGTGCGTAGAGCTCTTTGTCAGGGCTGTTTCTTTCAAAGAAACCTCCAGAGTTCCAGTCGTAAAGATTGTTGAGAGAATAGTCTGCTAATTTTTTGGCTGCTTCAAGGTAGGAAGGATTTTTTAGAGTTTCATATCCTTGTGTGAAAGCGAGCAAGAGGTAGGAGTTGTCAAGCAAGTTTCCGCGCACTTTTTTCTCGCCGTTTTTGAAATAGTGGTATGCTCCTTGGTCTGAGAGCATTTCGTTCTTGAAAAAGTCAAGAGATTTTTCTGCTATTTCTTTGTAGGTGTTGTTGCGAGTTTTTTCGTAAAGGTAAAGGTAGGTTAGGACTGCTTCGGCGTTCCAGTCAGAGTATTTTGTTTTTTCAACGCGGGGTTTGTCAGCTGGGCGCGGGTTTTTTGCGTAATAAGAATCTTCGCCGTGAACGTCAGTGTTGCCGTAAAAGCCGCCGTTTAGGGAGTCGTACCAATTTTTTTGGATGTAGCTGTCTGTTTTTTCAACTACTTCCCTTGCCAGGTTGTTTTGCGGTTGCAATGACATGAGATGGAAATAAGTGCGAAGAAGTCTGGCATTGTCGTAAAGCATTTTTTCGTAGTGAGGAGGGGTCCAGTCGCGTTGCGTGCCGTAGCGGTGGAAGCCTCCTTCTATTGGATCGAACAAGTTGTAGTTTGTTTCTAATTCATTTGGAGAGGTGTATTGCCCTTCAAGAGTTTTTTCAACAATGTCAAGGAAAGTTTTGTCGCGCGTTTTTTCGTAAAGCTGTAAGGAGAAGTCAAGGGTTCTGCCTTGCGGGAATTTTTGACCTGTGCCGAAACCGCCGTAGGATTTGTCAAATGCTTGCAGGATTATTTGAGTGTAGACGCTTTGCAAGTTCTCAAGTTCTTGCTTTGTTGGAATTCTTTCTTTGACTTTAATGTAATTTTTCTTTAGGGAATTTGAAAAGCTTTTTTGAGAGACGAAAGCTCGCGCGCGTTTTAGGTTTTCAAGCATGTTTTCAACAGGCCTGACTCCTGAATAGCCGAAGATTCTTTCGCCAGAGGGTGTGAGGATTGTTGTGGATGGCCAACCTCCTTCAAGATACTGCCTTGTTAGGTCTTGCCTTTTGTCAGCGTCAACGTAAATAGGGATGAAGTTTTCGTTAATGTAGTCAACAATTTTTGGGTTGAAGAGGTAGTCTTCAGACTCGTAAACTTGGCACCAGTAGCACCAAGAGGGAGCAGTGAGGAGAAGAAAGATTGGTTTGTTTTCTTTTGCCGCCTCTGCAAAAGCGTCGGGAGAGTAGTCGCGCCATTTTATCAAGGGTTTGAGTTCTTCTGCATGCTGGAAAGAGTAGTGAGAGGTTGCGCTGACAAGCGCGAAAGAAAAAACCAACACTAAAGCAAGCACAACAATTATTCTAGCCATTGCCTTTTACAGTCTGCAACCTATTTAATTTTTCCCGGGTCAGTCCTCCTCGTGCATCTGCCTGCAATCCCAACAAACAAGTCTTGCCAACTTGTTCTTCTCGTACAGCAGGTCCAGCTCGCTTCCCTGCTCTCTGCTCTCAATCTCTTTCGCAAGGTCAAAGTACTTTCCGCATACCTCGCATTGCACAGGAAGCACACATTTCTCGCATTCAATTTTCATGCTTTGTTAACGCAAGTTAACTTTAAATAGCTTTCGTGAACGCGGTGAACATCAACAATGCGCGCGCTTTAACGTCCCGCGCCTGCGTGGAAAACGCGCGCTGCGAGCAACGCGGCTAATTAAATTGTATATACAAACGTATATACTCATTTCAATGTTTCAGAAAAGCTTGCAAATGCGAAACGCGCCGAAGGCGCGCCAATCAAACCCTCGCTAACTAGCGCTCGTTAAAGCGCGCGTTCTAGCTGGGCAAAAGCAAAGTTAACTGCTGTTCCACTGGGCCAACGCGCCCTTCGCCTCGCGCGCTCACTCCGCGGCGTGCGCTGCTGCGAGCTAAACGCAAAGTTAGTTAACCTTTTCACTTATGCACGCTCGTGCAGGCTTCCTAGCATGTTCTCTTCCCATAACTTTCTATCGATAAATCGCCGCGCGAGCTTTACTCGAAACTCTCCAAAAAGATAAATTCATCACAAAGCTAAAGCGCGCCCGTTGACCATCTCAACCCGCCCGGACTCTGAAAAACTCGCAAGCCCTACTAGAAACTCGCGCAAACCCGCGCAATGCCAAGTTGTTCACCGAGCAAACACAAACTATAAATACCCAGCGCAGTTTTTTGTGCTATGGAAAAAGAGGGAGAGTTTGTCAAGTGGTTCTCTGAAATTAGCAAGGACGACGTTGCAATTGCCGGAGGCAAGGGAGCTAACTTAGGAGAGATGTACAATGCAAAAATACCTGTCCCGCCGGGTTTTGTCATCACAGCGCAAGCTTACGCATACTTTATCGAAACAAGCGGCATCACGCAAAAAATCCACGAACTCCTAGAGGGTTTTGACATCGAAAACACTGAAGAGTTGAACAAGCGTGCCTCACAAATCCGCGAGCTGATTCACAACGCAGAACTGCCAAAAGAGCTGAGCGACGAAATTGTCGAGGCATACAGAATCTTGAACGAGGACGATGTGAAGTCCAAGCCAGCTGAGGAAATTATCGAAAGCGACTCGCCTGCCGACGTGTTTGTTGCAGTGAGAAGCTCAGCTACAACCGAGGACTTAGCTGACGCGAGTTTTGCCGGGCAGCAGGAGACCTACCTCAATGTGCGAGGAGAAACTGAGTTGCTAGACAAAGTGAAACTCTGCATGGCATCGCTCTTCACTTCCCGCGCAATTTACTACCGAACGAAGAAAGGTTTTGACCACACAAAAGCGCGGCTTGCAGTGGTGGTGCAAAAAATGGTTAACTCTGAAAAATCAGGCGTCATGTTCTCGCAAAACCCAACGCGCGGCGATGGAACAATTGTCATCGAAGCTGTTTGGGGGCTTGGCGAAGGCATCGTCTCAGGGCAAATCAAACCAGACCATTATGTAATCTCTCCCGACTTGGAGAACTTCAACATTCTTGAAATGGAAATCTCAGAGAAAAAAATTGCAATAGTGCGCGATGAAAACGGGAACAACACCACAATAAAACTAAGCCCTGAGAAAAGCAGAGAGAGGGTTCTGAACAACTACGAGCTAAAGCGCCTTGCGCAATACGCAAAAGAGCTCGAGCAACATTACGGCAAACCACAAGACATTGAGTTCGCGATTGACAGCACTGGAATTTACATCGTGCAAAGCAGACCAGTCACGGTAATATTCAAAAAGAGCGACGAGCAAGCAGAAGGCAACGTCCTCCTAACAGGTTTGGGAGCAAGCCCTGGCATCGCATCAGGTCCTGTGAAGATTGTCCACGATCTGAGCGAGCTTGAGAAAGTTCAAGAGGGTGATGTTCTCGTCGCTGAGATGACAAATCCTGACATGGTAGTGAGCATGGAAAAAGCCGCGGCAATTGTGACAGACGAAGGAGGGATAACAAGCCACGCGGCAATTGTCTCGCGAGAGATGGGCATACCCGCAGTTGTCGGAACCGGCGAAGCAACCAAAAAGTTAAAGGACGGCCAGCTAGTCACCGTCGACGGCAACACAGGCAGAGTGCTTGAAGGCGCGACAGAGACAAAGTTAGCTGAGATAGAACCTGTTGTTCCGACGGAAACAGAAATAAAAGTCATTCTTGACTTGCCGCGGTTCGCGCCGCGCGCCGCGCAAACAAAAGCTCGAGGAGTTGGCTTGCTGCGCTTGGAGGGCATCATCGCGACAGGCGGAAAACACCCGCTGAAGTTTGTTAAAGACGGAAACATTCGCGATTACATCGAGCTACTTTACAACGGCATAAAGAAAATCGCTGAGCCGTTCGAAGAGGTTTGGGTGCGCACATCTGACATACGCACAGACGAGTTCCGCAACCTCGAAGGCGCTCCTGACAAAGTCGAAGGCAACCCAATGCTCGGCGACCACGGAATAAGGTTC
>RFLC01000138.1 GCA_003694055.1 Candidatus Pacearchaeota archaeon
AAGACAAATTATTTGAGAAGGTTCAAGCTCTTGAAGTCAGGGCAACCGCGTTTGGTGGTAAGGCGCTCTAATCGCTATGTGCTAGCGCAGATAGTTGAGAGCAAGCTCGCACAAGATAAAGTTGTGGCAAGCGCTAGCTCGAGAGAACTGCTCAGGAAAGGATGGCCTAAAGAGCTTGCAGGAAGTTTGAAGTCGCGCGCGGCTGCTTACCTTACCGGCATGCTACTAGCGAAAAAACTCGAAAACTACAAGCAAGAGTGTGTTGTTGACATCGGTCCGCAGCGCCACGCTCCCCGCGGAAGAATTTATGCGTGCGTGAGAGGGGCTATCGACGGAGGGTTAAATGTCAGCGCGAGTGAGGAGGTGCTGCCAAGCGATGAACTTTTAAACCAAAATGAGAAGTTAGCTAAACTGCTCGCAAAAATGAAGGAGGGCTTAAATGGCTGAGAAAGAGAGTCCGAACGAACCTAAGGATGTAGTGGAAGCAACTCCTGAGGAATTGGAGAAGTTGGAAGAAGAAGTATTAGAGGTAGAGGAAGTTGCTGAGGATTTGGTCAGGTCAGAAACTCCGAAAGAGGAGAAGCCGTTTTTGAAAGAGGAACTTGCTTCGTGGGTTCCGAAGACAAAGCTTGGAAGGATGGTTAAAGAGGGAAAGATAAAAAATATTGACGAGATTTTAGATAGCGGGAGAAAGATTTTGGAGCCGGAGATTAGCGACGCGCTGTTGAATCTTGAGAGCGAGATGCTGATGATTGGCCAAGTGCCTGGGAAGTTTGGAGGAGGAAGGAGGAGGGCGTGGCGCCAGACGCAAAAGAAAACTCAGGAGGGCAACATCATGTCCTTTTCTGCGATGGCAGTTGTCGGAGATCGCGCGGGGCATGTAGGTATTGGCACTGGCAAAGCAAGAGAGACATTGCCGGCAAGAGAGAAGGCAGTTAGGAATGCAAAGCTTAACATAATAAAAATTCAGCTTGGTTTTGAGTCTCCTGAAAATGAAAAGGACAGGAAAAACCCTCACACAATTCCATTC
>RFLC01000139.1 GCA_003694055.1 Candidatus Pacearchaeota archaeon
CACAGGATTTTCAACAGGAGTGTCTCCTCGCTTTGCAATAATTGCAATTTTTTAAAGCCATTCCTAACATCAGGGTTTGCCGCTATCGCTGCTCTCTCAGCACACAAGCTCAAACCATACGAAGCATTTTCAACATTGGCTGCCGCGACAATATAATCTTTTAATTTCAATACAGCTGCGCCAACTTCAAACGAGAATACTTAATTCGTGTAATCTTTGCTGAGAGCTCCTCAAGCTCTCGCTCTTTCTCAACAAGGCAGCTTGCAGCTAGTTGCGTGAGGAGCATCGCACCAACTTAATCAGTGCAACTTAAGGGTTGGCTTTTTCTTGAAGCGATGTTCAACTCTCGTTAAATCGTCGAGCGGGTGGATAAATCTCTCGTAAAATGGGGTGCTCTTTTTCGTGCGAGAAAGTTGTTTGACTTTGCTTGCTGGCAACTCACTCATTTTTCGAGGCGCTGCAAACCTGAGGAGCTTGCCGTATTGACGCAAAAAAGTTCCCTTGTCCTTTTCAATCTCGTCGGAAATTTCCTTATCTAAACTTGGCTTAGCAACTGACTTCTTAATTAGCTTTACCTCTGGCTCTAACTCAATTTCATTTTCAAGCACAATTGGTTTGGACTTTTTTTGCATTACATGCGCACGAGATTCATGAGCTGGCATGACAGCTGGTTTTTCCTTAGCTCGCTCTAGAATTTCCTTTCTTTTCTCCAGCTTAGGTCTTTTGTGCGATTCAGACAGATGGTTACGCGGTTGAGGAGAATCACGCATGCGAGAAAAACTGAAACGCGGCATGAGTTTAGTGAAATACGTAAAGTTGGTTTTTTTCGACTCCTTGGTATTTTCTTCTGGTTTTTTGTAACCAATTAATTTTTCGTAAGATTTAAGCAACGCGATAAGTTGTTTTCTTTCAACTCTCTCGCCAGAGTAAAGATAAAATTCTATTTTTTCAAGTATGTCAGCTGCGCGAGTTTTGCCGCGCGACCGCAGGCGCGAGACAAGTTCAGTGTAGGTTGTGTGAACGCGCATGTTGTAGCTTTTCTTGATGAACTCCTCAAGAGCTGCTCGCAACTCAAACAAAAATTTCTCTTTGCTTTTAACCAAGTTTTGCAAACGCGCTATCTCGTCTTCTGAAATCTTTTGCTCCGCCAATTTTTTATTTTGCACGCGTTTTTTCAACTGCCTCTCGATGAGCGTGAGCACTACAATTGCCACGAGAATTACTGCCGCAGAAAGCAGAAAAACTTGCTCAGGAGATGAAAACACCTCTAATGCCATTGCAACTTAACGCAATCGCAATATAAAAAGCTTGTGAGAAATTCCTTTTCGGAAGAAAGCAGGCAAAATTGGATTGTTAAACCGCGCGCAAGAAATCCTTGTTTTAGTGCTGGAATAAAGTGCGCTAGGTTGTTCTAAAAAGGCATCTCGATGTTGCGGTTTGAGTGGCGCGCCGTGTTTGCGCGCCGCGCTCGGCGGGGAACGAAC
>RFLC01000012.1 GCA_003694055.1 Candidatus Pacearchaeota archaeon
CGCGCTCTCACGTTCGCGCTCGCTAAAAAATCGCTCGCGCTTTTGCGGCGCAAGTTTGGAAAGCGCGCTGGAAAGTAAGATGTATATACGCTCGTATATACGCTTGAAAGCACGCAAAGGAGAAGTTTCAAGCTTTGCGATGAATTAGAAATAGTTTTGTGATGAAACTTTAAATGGCGTTGCTCTCATTTCTTGCAAGTGTTCAAGCCAAGTGCTTTGTAAATCGGGCACATTCCAAAAGCGGCAGTAAGCAGCAGCACGAGAGAAAGCGCATAAAGCCAGGGCGTGTACACATAACCAAGATAAGCAACTCCAATGGCTAGCACAACTCTCACGACCTTATCCCATGTCCCAACATTGCACTCCATACTTAGTCATATTTTTAGGAGTTATAAATCTTTCTTTGCATGATTCAGCCCTGAGAGCGTTCCTGGATTGAATTCGCGCGTAATCTTGATTGCACTTTTGAGGCACTTTCATGTGGAAAGATTTTAATATTTTCCTGTCGAGCTTCTCTGATGGGTGAGATAAAGAGCATCGAGGAGTTAGCTAATTTTTGCAAGCGTAGAGGGTTTGTTTATCGGAGCGGGGAGATTTACGGAGGTCTTGCTGGCTTTTGGGATTTTGCACCTCTTGGGCTCGCGCTAAAGCAGAACATAAAAAGAGAGTGGTGGGGCTTTCACGTCGACGAGAGAGAGGAAGTTCTGGGAATTGACGGCGCAATCATCACTAACCCAAAGGTTTGGGAAGCTTCAGGCCACGTCCAAGGTTTTGTTGAGCTTGCGGTTAAGTGCAAGAAGTGCGGGTTCAAGTTCAAGGTGGAAAAGTCAGAGGCAAATGCAGCGAAGTGCGAGAAGTGCGGCGGAGAGGTTGAGGTTCTTGGAGAGTTCAACGCAATGTTCAAGACAAAAGTTGGTCCGTTGGAGTCAGATTCTGTTACAGCATACCTGCGACCTGAAACTGCGCAATCAATTTTTGTTAACTTCAAATTTCTCTTCGAGAATTTTAGGATGAGATTGCCTTGCGGGGTTGCGCAAATTGGAAAAGCGTTTCGCAATGAGCTCTCGCCGCGCGAGTTCCTTTTCCGTTCGCGCGAGTTTGAGCAAATGGAGCTAGAGTACTTTATCCATCCGTCGAGCGAGTGCGAGTGGATGGGCGAAATAAAAGGAATCAAAGTCAGGGTTTTGACTGCGAACGAACAAAACTCAGGGAAGGGGAAAGAGCTTGGCAAGGAAATGGAATTGTTTAGCGCATGGAAAGAAGGAGTGATAAAAAATTCGTGGCACGCGTACTGGATTGCGAAAGAGTTAGAGTGGTTCTCTTCCCTCGGTGCTAATCTGAAAAATTTCAGGGTTAGGCAGCACACTGCAAAAGAACGCAGCCATTACTCGTCGGACACTTGGGACATTGAGTACAACTTTCCGATGGGGTGGAGAGAGTTGCAAGGGTTTGCCAACCGCGGCGATTTTGACTTGAGTCAGCACGAGAAATTTTCGGGAAAGAGTTTGGAGGTGAACGATCCGAAGCATGGGA